>ONVN01000235.1 GCA_900321295.1 uncultured Eubacteriales bacterium | reverse complement strand
TCCATTACCACCATGCTGATTCTGAACGTCGGTTCCATCATGGGGGCCAATTTTGATCAGATCATGAACCTGCGCACAGCCGCTACGCAGACCACAGTTGCCCAGGTCATTGATACCTATGTCTATGATATGGGTGTTGGCAAAGGCCAGTATGATCTTTCCACCGCCATCGGCCTGTTCCAGCAGGTGATCAATTGTATTCTCCTTTTCGTGTCCAACTTTGTCGTGAAAAAGATGTCCGGAGAAGGTTTCTTCTGATCGCTTTTTCCTTTCTCCCCATCAACTTTACGAAAAAGGAGGTACCGATATGGCCAAACAGGCAGTGCATTCCGGCATGAAGATCCGCCGGAGCATCGGAGATCACATTTTCAATGTCTGCAATATTCTTTTCTTCATACTCATTGCCATTATTATCCTCTTCCCGTTTTTCAACATCTTTGCCATTTCTCTCACCAGTAATGTGGAATATATGCGGGAACCATTTATTATCTGGCCAAAGGAACCAACGTTTGAATCCTATGAATACATTTTTTCCACCTCTCTGATCCCCCGTTCCTATCTTCTGACAATTTTCATCACCATCAGTGCCACACTTCTCTCTACGCTGGTAACATCCATGCTCGCGTATGGTCTCTGCCGCGGCGATCTCCGCGGTCAGAAGTTCTTCATGATCTATCTTCTGATCACGATGTTCTTCTCCGGAGGTCTGATCCCGAATTACATGAATATCACAAAAACCCTGGGGTGGAGCAACAACCTGCTTGCCCTCATTGTGCCGAACTCCGTCAGCGTGTTCAACTTTATCATTGTCCGGTCCTTCTTCCGGCAGCTGCCTGCTTCTTTGGAAGAATCGGCACGCATCGACGGGGCCAATGAGTGGACCATTCTTTTCCGCATCATTTATCCCCTGTCGATTCCGACACTGGCAACAATTGCCATGTTTGTCGCCGTAGGCACCTGGAACAGCTGGTTTTCTGCCATGCTGTATATGCGCGATGAAAAACTGTATCCGCTCCAGCTCATTGTCCGCAACTTTGTTGTCCACGAAGCGCGTCCTGCCGATATGCAGAATATGGAAGGTCTGCGTGACGCAGCAGGCAACCGCATCTTTCTCAATGAAACGGGTCTGAAAATGGCCTGTGCCGTTGCCACCGTACTCCCCATGATCGTGATCTATCCCTTTATCCAGAAGTATTTTGAAAAAGGCATGACCATAGGTGCTGTCAAAGGCTGATTCTTCTTCCGATTGTATGCCGCAAGGCTAACAAAATATAATAAAATAGCAGGAGGACCTCATTATGAAACTGTGGAAACTGTTTGCTCTGGTAACCGCACTCGTGCTCTGCTTGAGCGCAACTGCTCTTGCCTATGACGGCGAGATCCTGGACATCACTGCTGACTCCGACGACGATCCCTTCACCTGGGATCCGGCAACGGATGAAATGGCCAAGTTTATTCAGGATAAATTCGGCATCAACTTCATTCAGTCCGAAACCAACTACTACAACAATGACTTCACCGTCACCCAGCTGGCCGCCAATGAAGGCAAGCTGCCTGAAGTCTTTACTGCAGACATCCTCTACTATACCCAGGAAATCACCCAGTTCATTCCTGAAGAGCTGGTTGCTGAGATTCCGCAGGAACTGATTGACAAGTATCCTCTTACCAAGGAACGCCTTGAGAATGATGCTGTGTCCCAGCTCGTCTACAACATGTACGGCGGCTATTATTTCCTGCCCAAGCCTGACTCTGCCGATCCTTCCATCTATCTTGCAGAACGCAAGGGCCTGTTTATCCGTAAGGACTGGCTTGCAAATCTTGGTCTTGAAATGCCGAAGACCTGGGAAGAGCTCTACGAAGTCTGCCATGCCTTCACCTATAATGATCCTGACGGCAATGGCGTCAACGACACCTACGGCCTCACCGGTGACGGTCTCGGCACGCTGCGTTACTTCTTTGCTTCCACAGGTGTTTCCAACCGCTACTGGAATAAGGATGCAGATGGAAACTGGTTCTTCGGTGCTCTGAGCGACCGCAACATTGAAGTCCTTCAGTGGCTGCGCAAAATGTATGAAGACGGATCCATCGATCCTGACTTCGCCGCCACCACCTGGAAGGAAGGCCTCCAGAAGTTCTCTTCCAACACCTTTGGCGTATGCGTCCGCAATGCTGATGCAGACTGGATCAACTCTGTCATGACCAAGTACTATGGTGCTGCCAATCCCGACTGCAACCCCTTCGACCGCATCGGACTCATTGGCGCACTGGGCACCAATAAGGGTGATCAGTCCCACATGGAAGCCTATATTTCCTGCATGGTCGCTGTACAGTTTGCTCCTGAAATCACCGAAGAAAAAATGGACCGCTTCC
>ONVN01000233.1 GCA_900321295.1 uncultured Eubacteriales bacterium | reverse complement strand
TGGATCTGCTTCGTGAAACAACCCTGGAGCATGATCGAGAATCATTGCATTTTTATACATCTGTGATAAAATAACTCAGTATGCTTTGATTCTTCTGATGGCTCAATGAAAGAGGTCGATGCGATGCATATTATGGTAGTTGGTGCCGGAAAAGTTGGCTCTACGCTGGCTGAGCATCTGACGAAAGAAGAACACGATGTTGTAGTCATTGATAACAACCCGGAAGTTCTGGATAAATGTCAGGATGCTATGGATGTTATGTGTGTGCTTGGCAATGGTGCAAACATGCAGACCCTTGTAAACGCTTCGATTGATGAGACGGATATTCTGATCGCTGCAACAGCAAGCGATGAAATCAATATGTTATGCTCCCTGGCTGCAAAACGTCTTGGTGCGAAATATACCATAGCACGAGTACGTGACCCACAATATCAGGAAAGTCTTCGCATGTTTCAGAAGGTCATGGATATTGATTCTGCTATCAATCCTGAACTTGCAACGGCTCTTGAAATCGGTCACCTGCTTCGTTTTCCTTTTGCTTCCAATGTTGAAACCTTTGCAAAAGGTAAAATCGAAATGATTGCGTTTCATGCACAGGCTCAGGACGCGATCGTGGGAATCCCTTTAAAGGATATTCCCACGATGAGCAACAAAATACCCAAGGTTCTGTACTGTGCTATTCAGCATGACAACAAAGTTTACATTCCCAACGGAAACTCTGTTATACAAGCGAATGACCATGTTTATGTAACAGGTGAACACAACAATATCAAAGAATATTTCCGTACCCTGCGTGGAAATCTCCGACTGAAAAACGTCATGATCATAGGCGGTGGCCGTATCAGTTATTATCTGACGCAGCGCATTATCATGGACGGTATGCATGTCACCCTGCTTGAGCTTGACCCCAAAAAAGCACAGCGTTTATCCGATGAGTTGCCACACGCTACCGTTCTTTGTGGTGACGGAACAAATATTGATACCCTGGAACAGGAAGGCATACGCAACATGGATGCCTTTATCTGCCTCACAGACCGGGACGAGGAAAACCTCATGGCGGGCCTGTATGCAATGCGTGCAGGCATTCCAAAAGTTGTCATAAAAAACAACCGTTCCAATTATTCAGATATTATAGCATCCCTTGGCCTTGATTCTGTTGTTTCTCCGAAGCAGATTACTTCTGATTATATTTTACGTTATACGCGAGCAATTGCGAATAGTCACGGCAGCAGCGTTGAAAAGCTTTTCCGACTCATGGACGGCCAGGCGGAAGCATTGGAATTTGTTGTCAAAGAAGGAGACAAAAAGTTTCTCGGAAAACCACTTCGTGACCTGCATCTGAAGCCCAATACGCTCGTTGCAGTGATCGTTCGTGGAGATAAAATCATTACACCTTTCGGCAATGACCATCTTGAAGCTGGTGACTCTGTCATTATCATGTCCTGTGAAAGCGGCATCAGCAATTTAAATGAGGTTTTCCGATGAATATACTGCTTGTCCTCCGCATGCTCAGTGCTATTCTCCTGATCGAATCGGCAAGTATGATTCCTGCGATCGCTGTTGCCATGGTTCATGGAGACGGTGATGTTCTCCCTCTTGTTTTTTCTGCGCTGATCATCCTTGCTGTTTCAATTCCCGCATACTTATTTATTCGTCCAAAAGACAGAAATCTTCGTGTTCGCGAAGGATTTGTTGTTGTTGCCCTTGCATGGATTCTGATGAGTGCATTCGGTGCTTTGCCGTATGTTTTTTCCGGGTTCCTTCCACATTTTTACGATGCCTTTTTTGAATCTGTTTCAGGTTTCACAACGACCGGAGCGACGGTAGTCAGCAATTTTGGGTATATGCCTCATGGCATCGCGTTCTGGCGTTCCTTTACACACTGGGTTGGAGGTATGGGTGTTCTTGTTCTGACCCTTGCGCTTCTGCCGAAGCTTTCAGACCACACTTCCCATCTTGTCCGTGCAGAGAGTCCCGGTCCCAGCCTCAGTAAAATAGTTCCCAAGATGGGCGAATCTGCCAAAATCCTCTATATGATGTATCTGGTTCTTACTGTGGCAGAATTCATCTGCCTTATCGTAGCAGGCATGAATCCCTATGATGCCGCTATTCATGCCATGGGAACAGCAGGAACTGGCGGTTTCAGTAATTATGGAAACTCCATAGCGCACTTCCACTCGGTTGCTGTTGAAGCCGTCATGACCACTTTCATGATCCTCTTTGGCATCAACTTTGCGATTTACTACTTTCTTCTGACACGTTCCTGGAAAGATATCCGCATGAATGAAGAGCTCCGCTGGTATCTTGGCATTGTGTTTGCTTCCATCTTCCTTCTGACCATTTTTCTTCTTCCCTACTATGGCTCCCTAAAAGAATCCCTCCGCTATGCAAGTTTTCAGACTGCCAGTATCATTTCCACTTCCGGCTTTGCAACGGCTGACTTTGACCTGTGGCCTGTTCAGGCCAAAATGCTCCTGCTGCTCCTGACTTTTATCGGCTCATGCGCAGGTTCAACGGCAGGCGGAATGAAGGTTATTCGTGTTGTAATCCTCGCCAAGCAGGGAAAAAGAGAAATCCGCAGGACCTTCCAGCCCCGAAAAGTTCAGACTATTCGTTTTGACGGCAAAGCTGTTGACGAAGTCATGCTTCATTCAATTGCAGTCTTCGGATTTGCTTATATCTTTCTTGTTCTCGCAGGCGCTTTTATGATTTCCCTTGACGGAAAGTATGACCTTATCACCAATTTCACTGCAAGTCTGACATGCATCAGTAATGTTGGACCTGGTTTCGGTGCAGTTGGTCCTGCAGGTGGTTTCTCCGGATATGGTCCTTTTGCTAAAGTCATTGCTTCATTTCTAATGCTTGCCGGACGTCTTGAACTTTATCCTATGCTCGTTCTCCTACATCCTAAAGTTTGGAGCCGCACATGAGTCACATCAGCTTTGAGGAAGTATGGAATCTTGTCATGCGCATTCCGGAGGGGTCCGTAGCAACCTATGGGCAGATTGCACATCTGGTCGGGCATCCTCACGCCGCACGTATTGTCGGTTTTGCAATGCATGCAGCCCCGCCGCAAGTCCCCTGTCATCGTGTTGTCTCTTCCAAGGGAGGACTTTCAGATGCTTTTCAGCCTTTCGGCTGCGCAACACATCGGTTTCTTCTGGAAATCGAGCATATTCCCTTCACCGCAGATGGCTGTGTTGATCTAGCATCCTGTCTTTGGCATCCTCATTTCCAGCAGGAGGGCAATTCATGACTGAATCACGTACAAAATCCATGGTTGGTGGAATGACGGTTCTAGGTATTGCGGGCATTCTCTGCAAGCTGATCGGCGTTCTCTTCACTATCCCGCTGACACATCTGATTGGAGCCGATGGACTCGGTATTTTTCAGGGAGTCTACCCGACTTACAACCTTCTCCTCACCATTTCATCCGCGGGGCTTCCTGTCGCTGTTTCACGTATGGTTTCACACTGTCTTGCAAGGCGGGATCCCCGAAACGCAAAACAGGTCTTTAAGGTTGCAGCCTATCTCATGGGAGCAATTGGCTGCATCTTTTCTGTTTTCATGTTCATCTCTTCCGATACACTTGCAAGACATATCAATCAGCCGGAATCTACACCCGGTTTTCAGATGATCGCACCCTGTGTTGCTATCGTGTGTGTTCTGAGCGCATTCCGCGGATTTATGCAGGGGCAGCAGAACATGGTCCCTACCGCTATCTCTCAGCTCATTGAACAGATCGGAAAAGTTTTTGTTGCACTCCCTCTTGCTGCTGCAGGCAATCGGATCAGCATTGCGCATGGTGCTGCCTATGCGCTTCTTGGCATTACCATTGTTGAATTCTTGGCCCTAATCTATATGGTAATTCTTTATCTGCGCCAGCAGCCACAGTTTCACAAAATAGAACAATTGTCCTCGGATCCATCCATGAGTATCGGAACAACTGCCAGACGCCTGATTTTTTTCTCCATTCCAATCACAATTTCAGCCTGTATTGTTCCTTTAGCCCAGTTTGTAGACTCCGCCATGCTCGTAAACCGGATGATCGTTTCAGGCCTCACCCTCGAACAAGCCCGTCCGCTCTATGGCCTTTTTTCTGGTCTTGTTATCCGTCTCATCAATATACCAACAGCACTCGCGCTTTCCATTTCCATGAGTCTCGTGCCTGCCATTTCCAGTGCCAAGGCTGTCGGAGACCGCAAATTGGTTGAAAGTCAGTGCGACCTTGGACTACGTTTTGCCTTTCTTATCGGTTTCCCATGTTCGATTGGGATGAGTCTGCTTGCCAAGCCAATCATTTACTTTTTCTATTCTGGCGCCTTGACTGCTTCTCAGATTAATGAAGCCGCCAGTCTTCTGACAGTTTCAAGTCTCACGGTGGTTCTTTTCACCGTTGTGCAGGCCACTTCTGCCATACTTCAGGGCCTCCAGAAGCAGCGGATTCCAATGTATACCCTTGCCGCCGGTGTATTATGCAAAATACTTCTGAATTACTTTCTGGTTGCAATTCCCGGGGTCAACATTCACGGTGGACCGATTGCATCGATTGTCTGCTACTCCGTTTCGATGGTTCCGAATCTGGTCTTCGTTGTTTATTACACAAAAATGCGTTTTAACTGGTTGGGTTGGGTCCTGCGTCCAGCGCTTGCTACTGCATGTATGGGAGCAGCCGTTTGGGGACTCCGGTCTGTGCTTCCTGTTTCGCATCTGTTTACCATTCTTGAAATTGGCATTGGAATTGCGGTTTATCTTGGTGCTGCTTTTCTGTTCCATGCCATCACAAAACAAGACCTTGCAGCATTCCGCCGCGTAAGGAGAAAGCATTCATGATCACTGTTCTTTCACTTGGTCCAGGCCCCTATGAAATGCTAACGGAAGAAACCACCCGCTGCTTACAAACAGGGCCTTTGTTCCTCCGCACAGCGAAGCATCCGGTTGCAGGAAAGCTTCACGATGCCCGGATTCCTTTTCAATCATTTGACTCATATTATGATCAATATGAAGACTTTGATGAACTGCATCATGCAATTGCCGCCTCTCTGCTGGAAGATGCAAAAAAACATGATCTTGTTTATGCCGTTCCCGACCCGGATACAGACAGAAGCGTGTTCCTTTTACGTACCCAATGTACTGTTCCAGTCCGTATTCTTCCCGGTGTATCCTTGCCGGCGTACTACCTTTCCTGTCTTCCCCAGCCATTTGCTCCGTCTGCTTCTCTTCTTTCGTCACCTGCGTCAGATTTTACCCTGCCAGATTCTGACCGGGACCTTCTCATCACAGAGCTTCATTCTCGTCAGCTTGCTGGTGATATCAAGATTCTCCTGAGTGATCTTTATGATGAAACCTCAGATGTAGTCTTTTTCTCAGCAGACCAGAGTCCGCAAGTCGTCCCACTTTATTCAATTGACCGTCAGAAAACATATGATCATACCTGTGCTATCTTTGTTCCTTATGTCCCTTTTGAGAAAAAAACACGCTTTTCTTTCTCCGATTTAATGCATATCATGAGCATCCTTCGTTCCCAGGATGGGTGCCCCTGGGACCAGGAACAAACACATCATTCCCTGCGTCCCTACCTGATCGAAGAAGCCTATGAAGCTGCCGGAGCCATTGATGAAAACGACACCGATCATCTCTGCGACGAACTGGGAGATGTCCTGCTCCAGGTTGCATTCCATGCTTCGATTGCGGAATCCTGTACCGAGTTCACAAGAACTGATATTGCGACAGCCATCTGTAAGAAACTCATGCGCCGTCATCCGAAAATTTTCGGACATACAACCGAACTGGATGCAGATGAAACCTGGGAAATGATCAAAAAACAAGAGCGTGGTTTTTCGTCTGTAGCGGATTCTCTGGCTGATGTATCCCCTGCTCTTCCCGCACTCACGCGATCGGTTAAACTGCAAAAGAGAGCATGCAAGGCGGTTGTTGATTTTGCAGATATGCCGGATGCCCTCCATCTTGCTGCCGACCTGCTTTCCGAAATCAGGCAATTTATTCAGGATGGGAAAGATCCAGACGCTGCCATTGCAAAGCTTTTCTATACCTGTACAGCAATTTCAAGACTTGCAGGAAAGGACCCCGAAGATACACTTTCTAAAGCAAACAATCAATTCATCCAAATGTTTTCGCATGCAGAAGAAGAAAGGAAAAAAGCCAGAAAAACGCAAAATCCCTTGACATTACGTGAAATGATTGTATACTTACGCTCGGCCCGTTGAGATTACATAATTCTCACCCGGTGCTGTGCGGTTTTAACCGCATGAACACCCATTATGTCATCCGTCATGGATGATCAATTCGAGGAGGAAACTTCCATATGAACAAGACTGAACTGATTGCTGCTCTGGCCGAAAAAGCTGGGCTGAACAAGCGTGATGCTGAAAAAGCACTGAATGCTTTCACCGATGTTGTAACTGATACCCTGATCAAGGGCGATAAAGTTCAGCTCGTTGGCTTTGGCTCTTTTGAAGTGAAGGATCGTGCAGCTCGCACTGCCCGCAATCCCCGCACTGGTGATGAACTCACCGTGCCCGCTTCCAAGGCTCCGATCTTCAAGGCTGGCAAGGC
>ONVN01000281.1 GCA_900321295.1 uncultured Eubacteriales bacterium | reverse complement strand
TGAAATCAGGCGTACTTTTTGCAGAGATTCCGAAACAGGCAGTATCTTCATGTGGATTCCTCCCTCAGGCGGTCCGAAAGACCGGCCTTTTCAACGGTTTTTCGACTGTCTGGCAATACCATGATTATACCATATAGGAACAAAAAGATCATTTTTATCTTTTCGGTCTATCTGTTCATCTGCCACGGTGCAATTCTGCAGATTGAGGGGTGCGTCCTTCTGCCTGCCTGAATGCTCTTGTGAAACGGGGAGGATCCGTCAGGAGAGGGCACGGGGTTCCGAACCGTTTCTTCCGCAAAAGAACGGGGTCCGGCAGGTATTCCCTGCCGGACCCCGGAAACGGATGATGCCGTTCAGGATCATGATTATCCTGGAACCATGATTTTGCAGAAAGAACGGGATGCTTACCTGCTGTATTTCACACCCCAGATGCTTTCGTTGTTTCCCACGACGGAGAAGACGGTGACTTCGGCTTCTGCCTCATCCTGCATCCGGCAGAGAATCCCGCTGTATGCATTTCCGTCAAGGGTCAGGTGCAGATAAACGGAGTCTTCGGTCAGCTGCCAGGAACCTGAGGTGTTTTCTCCGCCGATGGTTCCGTCTTCCCGGAGATACAGGATGAAGGGCTCAGCAATCTTGTCATTGATGAGGGTTCCCTGGCTGATGACATCATAGCGTCCCGGGACGTCCCTCGGGTCAAAAGATTCCGGAATGGTTTCCCGGCGGGTGGTGTAGGGGAGCAGACAGGGCCAGCCTTCCTCGCTGATGCCGTACTGCTTGACCTGCGGCGTGTGGCTTTCGGTGCCGTTGTTGAAGCGGGTATGATAGCAGAGATACCTCTTCCCATCCGAGTCGATCATGGCACTGTTGTGACCGGTGGCCATAAACGCTGTGCGGACGGAGGGCAGAATATAATTGCCGGAGAGCTTGAGGCCATATTTGAAATGTCCGATCTTTCCGGGTTTCTTCCCGTTCATGTCCTCATATTCCCCGTCTACGGTGCGGGAACGGAAGACGCGGATCTGATAGCCGCCGTGCGCGGTGAGGCTGCCGTAGGAGACGAAGAGATAGTACCATCCGGCTTTGGCATCGTAGAGGATATAGGGCCCTTCAATGGACTGATGTCCACCGCCCAGCAGACGCTTCCCGAAATAGGGATCGGTATCCTTTCCGGCTTCCGGATGAAGAACCAGGCCGGTGACAGGGTCCAGTTCCAGCAGGAAAATGCCGCCGGACCAGGAGCCGTAGACCATCCACAGCCTGTCCTCTGCGTCATAGAAGACAGTAGGGTCCAGGGCATTGGGATAATCGTTGAAGTTGTACGTGCCGTCTGCCTTCAGGTAGTGCTTTCGGATCCATTCCCCGTCTGCGTACTGTGCGACATCCGTGGCGCGGATGGTGTTTTTGTCAAACCCGGAGCAGATCAGGCAGGCCTGCCATTCATACGGACCTTCCACACTGTCCGAAATCCCGAAGCAGAGATTGGACGCGTTCCAGGTGGAAGACGTGCAGTAGTACATCATGTATTTGCCGGTGATTTTGTTGCGGATGACATCCGGTGCCCACACGTGATATCTTCCGTCGTCGGTGGGGATCACGCTGGTGCGGCTGCCGGCGTAGTCAAAGACATGGGCGTCCGCGGAAAAGATATTGCCCCATACCTTGTTGCTGGGAACATAGCCGTCCGCTTTCATGGTCCATCTGCGGAGGTCCTCCGAGACGGCGGCCGTCATGTGCGTGCCGAAAATATAATACTTTCCATCCGCGGCCAGGATGGAAGGAACATGGACAGCAACCCGTGAAACCATGGTGCCGGTGGGGACCTCCTTCCAGTCGGGGGTGTAATCCTCCGCGCCGGCGGAAAGGGCAGCGGAGAAGAGGAACAGAAGAGTCAGCATCAGAGCGGTGATTTTCATCAAGGATCAGCCTTTCAAAAGGTTCTGTTCGGATTGTATGAAGAGACTGTGTGTAATCATCATTGTAACGTAATTTGCGGGGGAAGGAAAGACGTACTGCCTGGTGGCGTTCCGTGCCTGATTTGAACCACAGGTTCAATGGCGAAGCATTGACATGCTTCCCGGTGCATGATATCCTGCTCCACGCAAACAAACAGATGTGCTCCAGGGCTGGTACCTGGGCAGGAGGATTGAACAGACGTCCAAGGGCGGTGTCTGCCATGCTGAACCTGTCAGGTGCCGGCTTTTTGCATCTTGAAAACTGAACAGGAAACCCGGGAAAGTCCCTCTCCGGAGAAGCACTGTGATGACCTGACAGGTATGCGGGGGGAGAGTACCCGGGAGAATACAGAGGTGGTCATCGGAAACAGAGAAGCCATGTACCATACGGGAAAACAGAAGGAGGGTGAATCCATGAAAGAGAGCATCCGATACGAGAAGGAAAAGACCGCAAACGCGTCTGAAATGAAAATCCGCACGCAGAAAGCATATGCCCATATCACACCGCTCGCCGTGCGCGCCGGCCGTCGGTTCGTGCAGTCGGCGTCCCTGCTGTCCGGAAAAGAATTTCTGGGATGGCAGGTGGAGGGGCATGATGACGGAGAACTTCAGGTGTTCGCCTTCACAGGGAAGGGTGCGGAAGCGGCCAAGGAAGATCTGGCCTGGATTTTCGAAGGATGCGCGGATGTCGGGGACTCTGCATTGTGTTCCATGGGTGATCCCTATGAAGAACAGCGGCAGGTTTATCTCCTCCGGCATACAGGGGAAGAACGTCCGGATGAAGAGAGACAGGGAAAACTGTTCATGGAACTGCTGGAAGCCATGGACAGGCAGAAGGCTGTGCTCCGCGTGATGGCGGGACCGCAGCGTGCCGGAGGACAGGGGAGCATCCTCATCAGTCTTCCGCAAAGGATGACGCTTCGGATGCACACCATGCTCAGCATGGCATTCCCGGGAACGGAAGTCATCCGGCCCGGGGAGGGGGAGAAGGAAAGAGGCTGTTTTCCGGAACTGTCTCTGAGGGAAGCAGCGGCGGGACTGCTGGAATCCCTGATGTTCCTGAAGATGCATGGTGAACCGGAGACCGAAAAGAAGGAAGACGAGTGGATCAATCCGTTTTCCGGGACGGATGAAATCGATCTCTCGGGTCTGTTTGAAGATCCGGATGAAAACGAGGCAGACGCGACGGACGAACCGGCACCGGTGGAGGATTCCACGGAACTCAGCACAATGGATCTGTCCGTGCGGACAGGAAACTGGCTGCACCGGGCCGGCCTGAAGACCGTGGGCCAGGTACGCGAGGCGGCAAAGACAGAGTTCCGGAACTGTCCGCACATGGGGGAGCGTATCCTGAAGGAACTGCAGGAAAAAGGGATCCTGCTTCCACTGGAAAAGGTGGATTACAATGCAAGGCTTGCTGAGCTGATCGGCCTGGCGGAGGTCAAGGAGCAGATCCTGAAAATCGCGGCTTTTGCACGCATGCAGCAGGACATGGAGGCCCAGGGGAAAAAGCGGATCCCGGTTGTTCTGAATATGGAATTCACGGGAAACCCCGGAACGGCGAAAACAACGGTGGCGAGAATCCTGGCCGGTCTTTTTCATGAGATGGGGCTTTTGAAGAGTGCGGTTCCGGTGGAAGTCGGAAGAGCAGGACTGGTGGGCAAGTATGTGGGACATACGGCATCCATGGTCCGGGATGTCTTCAAAAAGGCGCAGGGCAGACTGCTGTTCATTGATGAGGCTTATGCGCTCTCGGAGATGGGCAGAGAGGATTACGGAACCGAGGCAATTACCACCATTGTCCAGGAGATGGAGAACCGCCGGGATGACACGATCGTGATCTTTGCCGGTTATCCGGAGGAGATGGGTCAGTTCTTTGCCCGGAATCCTGGCCTGCGCTCACGCGTACCCTTCACGATCCGCTTCCCCGATTATTCGGCGGAGGAAATGGTACAGATTGCCGTGCTTGAGGCCGAAAAACGGGGGTTTGTCCTGTCGGAGAAGGCAAGGGAACGGGTGAAGGAACTCTGTGGGAAAGCCATTTCCGACGGAGAGAACGGGAACGGACGTCTCTGCCGCAATATGGTGGAAAATGCGCTCCTGGAATACGCATTCAGGGTGTACGGGAACGGCGGCACGGAAAGCAGCTGTTTCCGGCTGGAGCCAGGAGATTTCGGTGAGGCAGGAAAAGAGAAAAAAACCTGCGAAAAGCGGATGATCGGGTTCGGTGCATAAAGAAAAGACCTTCCATGATCTGAAAGGATCAATCATGGGAGGTCTTTTTCTGCGTCAGCCTGTCAGGCAGCGGTGCATTTTTCAAGGACCCATGCGGCCGACAGGGAGCGTTCGGAACCGTCCAGAAAACGGATACGGCAGCTGCCTGAGGCTTTGTTCAGGGCGACAATTTCGCCTTTCCCGTAGGTGGGATGGAGGATGCAGCTTCCTTCCTGAACCTCTGTCAGCGGCTGTCCGGGGCATGGTGCAGGCTTTGCAGGTTCCGGCGGTGTATAGACCCAGTAGTCGCGGAAGAACTCGAAGGAGGAATCCCAGCAGTCTGCGATCACATAACGCGGATGCCTTGTCTCATCCGGGTCTGGAATCACGGCAGCGACGTGATGCGGTCCGGCCTGCACAAAGATCCGTTCTCCGTGATGGCAGTGGGCATTCATGTATGCACAGAAATCCACGCCTTTCAGGAGGTGCCCGTCGGTCCGGAGCGCTTCGTGATGGGTGCATTTCAGCTCCGAAAGGAGGTACTGGTCCACATCCGCGAGATTCAGCCAGGTCAGGTTCAGGTCACAGGACTGTGCAAGCCTGCGCAGGGCAGTCCCCCAGTCGACATCCAGAACGGCGGCATAAGCCCGGATGACACAGTCCCCGATGAAGTTGTTCCTTGGGTTGGGCTGGAAAAAGCGGTATCCGAAGTGATTCTGAGGGAGCGAGCGGGGCACATCAATGGACGACGGGCATTTGGGGGGGGATACCTGCAGCCCTGCTTCCGCCGCGGGCAGATACAGTGTGCTGACACAGGAGAAACGGCCGCGGTCCATCGTGTCATGCAGCACAAAGCGCTTTCCTCCGTCCGGATTCTTTTCCGGAAGAAGCAGCTGAAAGCGTCTGGAACTGACCGGGGCACCCTGTATGTGCGTGACCAAGATGGCGGAGGTGACATGCGGCCAGGTTCCGGCAAGATACTGGCTGATATCCTGCAGGGTCTGGCAGCCGCGGGGCTTCTTCACCCGGACATAACCCATGGCAGCCAGGAGGCCGACGGCGCAGATGCTTTCGTGCAGCATCTGACCGTAGAAAACCGCCTGGTCTTCCAGCTGATGAAATACCTCGTCCCAGGGTTTTCCGGTGGCAAGGGCAAGTGCGTTGACGGCAGAGAGTGTTATCTCGCCGTGGTCATTGCGCTGGCGCCGGTTGGCGGTGGTATATCGGAACTTCTGATCCACAGGCATCCCCTCCTTTCAGATATCAATTTCGGTCGAACGGCCAGGGGTTCTCATCCAGAAGCCATGGCAAAAGAAGGCTCGAGAGGAAGCCGAGCAGCAGGATCATGCCCACCATACAAATGTAGCTTCCATTTCCATGCAGAAGCAGGGACTCTGCCAGATACAGGATGAAGCCGGGCAGAAGGAACATGCCGAGGCGGATCATGCAGACGGACAGTCCTGAGGCCGTAAGAAGCGCAAAACACCAGGTCAGCCAGGAAGAAAAATCCCCGGGGAGAACACTTTCTGTGCCGGGGATTGCGGTCTTCGCAATGCCTGCCCGGAAGGACAGAACTCCGGTCAGGGCGGCCAGAGCCACCGTCATGAGGAGATTTGAGCAGAGGGTACGCAGAACTTTCCGGAACTGTGCCCTCATCTCCTCATCAGCGGAAGGCCTGGGCGGAAGCAGCTCTTCCGGGTCCCGGGGGCGGTCCATGCGTTCAGGCCGGCAGTTGAAGGGACTTCTTTGGATGGACAGATTCTCATCGGGTGCAGAAGCCGGGCTTTCTGTCTGTTTCTGCCTGCGGCGGTCCATGCGCCGTACACGTCGGTTCTGTGTGTCGTCCGTCATTTCGGGCTCCTTTCTTCTGCTTCCGTACAGCTTCCTGAGAGCATTGTATGCATCAGGACGGAATCTGTCATTGAACCTGTGGTTGAATAGGGATCCGTCATGCTGCAGAAGGCGGTCCGGACTCCGTGGGGAAAAAAACGGAATCACATGACGGATCATGTGATTCCGGGTCAGGTTCGTTCGGGCTGGTGGGGATCAGGATTTCATTCATGGGTACGCCGAGCAGGCAGCTCAGCGCGTAAAGGTTGTCTGTGCTCGGGAGTGCCTCACCTCTCTGCCATTTGTAGATGGCCTGCGGGGCGGTAAACCCGAAGAATTTCTGAAGGTCTGCGACAGTATAACCATGGCTTGCGCGGAGCCGGGCGATGTTCCGTCCGGTGGCAGCCATATCGATGGAGAAAAAATATGTCTTGACTTCCATTTCCATTCCTCCCGTATGGGTCGGTCGTTCGTGTGATCAAGGCGTTTTCAGTGGGAGCCATACTATACCATATTCCAAAAATAAAGCAAGGGGTATTTTTGTAACAATTTCATGAGAAATTCATGAGAAAAGGTACGGGAGGAAAGAGGGGAACGCCGTCAGAAAAGCGCCGGCCATCCGGCCGGCGCCTGAGGTCCCGGGAAAGGACCTTCCTCTGCAGGGTTATTCGTGTATAAGGTTTTCCAGATCGAGCATGCGGCTGTGCACAGTTTCAGCAAGCACTTCCGATGCTGCTGCCGGATCCGCGGGATAGAGTGCGCGGAGCACATTCATGCGGGCATTCAGCCAGCCCTGGAAGAAATTCAGGCCTGCGGAAAGCGATGCCTGGTTTTCAGGAGACATGCCCTGATAGAGTTCGTTGGCGTCTTTCATCAGAATGGAGATCCACAGCTGTCTGGAATCATCGAATGCGTCGGCTTTTTCTCCCGCCGAGGCGGCCGCAGCCAGCTTCAGTTTCAGCGTGCTGGTAATGAAGTCATGGGTCCTGCAGACTGTCTCTGTGATATGGTATCCGCCAGGAATGGCTTCCGTGGTTTTTCCGCAGAGGGATGCTCTCTCTCCGCGGGCTGAGAGTACCGGGATACCGCTCTGCAGGATGCTGTCGGTCCGCTGGGCCGGGGCATGATGGACGGCATAGCACAGGTCAAGGCAGCGTTCCCTGAGCTGCTGCAGACGGAAGGTTTCGGCTTTTTCTGTGCCGAACTGTCCGGCGATCATGGTATACCAGGAGTCAAGCTGCTGTGCAAAGAGCGTCTGTTCAATCCGGAGGAGCGCGGTGGTCTCGGGAGACATTTTTTCAGCGAGGGAATCGTAACCGGCGCTGACTGCCTCCTCCCAGACGGTAACGGCTTCCGCGGCGGACAGATTGCGTGTAATGGTTTCAAGGGTGTTGTGCTTCAGGCAGAAGAGGAGATCATATTCGGCTCCGCAGCTTCCGTATCCGGTGAGGACGCGGCGGCAGGAGTCCGAAGGTCCGGCCTTTGGCGCAGGTGTTGCGGCAGGTGTTTTTGGTGTGGGCTGTTCTTCGTCGTCAACAGGTGCTGTCCGGATTGTAGGTGCTTCAACCGGCGGTGCCCACGAGGTGTAGCCGGAGATAATCGTTGCGCCATCATCATAGATCAGAACGTTGGCATAGGCTTCGTTGATGACGGAACCAATGAGGTCGGGTGTGGGGGGAAGATCGACTTCCCGGACCTTGTAGGAGTGGCTGAAGGATCTGGTCTCGCCGGGATACAGTGTGATGCTTGCCACCATTTCCGGCGCCTCGGATCCCCATACATCGTCCCAGACATCAACGACGACACTCTCTTTGTGCTTGCTGGTGACGGTAATGAGATAGTCGATCGTTTCATCAAGGGCATATCCTTTGGGATCCAGGGAGGAGTTGTTCAGCTTCTTTTCAACGACGACGATTTCGCGCTCCTCGGGCGTTTCTTCAACGGGTGTGGTCACGAAGTTCGAATAGTCGGTACGCAGCATGGGATCCGTGGAAAGCGCATAGGTGGCATATGCCTGATTCTCCACCTGCAGCTGTGCCACATCCAGCGGACACACCACACGGTGGAAGGGAACACTCTTGGTTTCCCCGGCTTTCAGACTGATCATGCCAACCAGTACAGGGGATGCATAACCGGTGACGTCATCATAGACCCTGACGTCTTCGAGGTCCTCACCTGTCTCGTTGATCACGGTGATGAGGTAATCGATTTCGTCGCTCAGACGGAAGGCAGTCTGGCCTCCCGGAGGTGTGTTGGTCACAGACTTTCTGAGAACAAGATGTTTTTCTGGTTCCGGGAATAACGCTTTGTTGTATTCATAGGAATCCACATAGAGCAGGTTTTGCGTGGTGCTTCCCGAAGAGGCGGTAAAGAGAAAACCGGCATTGCCTTTTTCCACATCTTCTTTTGTGACCGTATACTCGTAGGTGTAGGGGATGGTTTCCCCGGGATGGATGATGTCGAAAGGTTTGTAGATCAGGGCGGCAATGGGAACAAAGGTGTTTATGGCGAGTTTGCTGACATCCAGCTCGAGACCGATCAGATCTTCTTTTCCGATATTTTCAACGATCAGAGGAACATACAGTGTTTCTCCTTCCTTCGGGGACGGAACAGGAATGGAGAGATTCTGGCGTACAGAGATGCCGCCTGTGCCTCCCTCAAGATCGACGGTGAAGGAAACGCTGTTGGAGACGCCGGGAAGAATCCAGGAATCGCTGTGGCGGCGTGTATACTGTCCTGTGAAGGTAAACGTCAGGGTTTTTGCATCACAACCGTTATTCAGACATTGCGCGGAAAGGGCGGCAGCGAGCATCTGCTTGTTGATTTCGATTTTCGGGAAACACTGAACGCCTTTACCGGGACCGTAAACCGTTCCCTGGCCTGCAGCACCAAAGGTTGTCTTCAGAAGAGCATTTCCGTCTGCGCTTTGGACGACGAGCTGAATCACGATATCTTCCAGATCCACATTGCCGGCGTTGGTAGCGCTGATGTCTGCTTCGAACAGATCATTCAGTCCCAGGACAGGCAGTGACTGCATTGTCCCTTCCAGATGAAGGATCTCACTCTCCTTCTTGTCAGAATTCAGGAGATAGTGAAGATAAACGGTGTCTGTGATTCCATCCGGCTCGGCCGTTGCCGTCACGACGCGGATCACTTCTCCCTTGTTTATTTCCTCAGGCGTGGGATAAATCTTATAGAGAAGACCATAGGTTTTATGGTTTGGCGCAAGGAAAGGAAGGCTGTTTGGATTAAGAGAATCTGCCTGCGGCTCTTTTCCATACTCGTCAAGGCTGGATAACTGAATATTGTGCAGGCTGATTTCACCGCGATTGTTCAGGGAAAGATCCACATCGATGGGCTGACCGGGTCCGCCAAGACGGTGGTAGGCTTCGGCTGCCAGGTCAAGTGCGCATTCATGGTACGTCGGGAAAGAGAAGGTGAGACTGTCAGCAACGTAGCCGTTGGATGTAATGACAAAGCCGCCAACATTCAATGTGCGGTGGATGAAATCGTGGACGCGGTCGTTATCGGTTTCGTTGATGACGTACGTGAAATAGAGATCATCTCCGGGCTTAAAGTCCAGTTTATTCGGAGCTTCTGCCCAGCCTTCAAAGGTATCGGTCGACACGGTGGTATTGTTGAGTTCCACGGATTCCACATAGAGGGTTAGTGCCCTGTTGCCGATATTCCTGACACAGACCAATATCCTGTACTGAGCGGTCTTCAGCGTGTCGTTCCAGGCAGGCACAATGGAACTGCATGTTACATAGAGTGCCGGGTTTTCTGTGTCTGGCTTCCACTCGCCGGAATACAGGGACATACTCACATGCTCCGTATCGGACTGGCTGCCGTCGGGAGTGGATGCGGTTACCGTTCTCTCAAGCTTGCCCGCTTTGATTTCATCCGGGTTCGCGGCAATTACATAATCAATCTGCTCCATGCCGCCGGCAGGAAGGGAGATCGTTTTCTCGCTTTCTCCGCCGATCTGGTCTGCCGGATGGTCGGAGGCAATCAGGACATCAAGGGTTTCGCTGGTCTCATTGAAGATGGTCAGGGACGCAGGCGTCGTGATATTGGAAAGGTCCAGACCCGGGAGTTCTGTTTCCGTCTTATTGACGGGCTCCCATTCCAGCTTCTTCATCGGATAATAGGAATAGGGCCCGTAACTGGCCTTTATGGAGAGGCCGCCCTCTGCACCGGGTTCCGTGTGGACAAGCCCCTGCCAGCCGCAGTTTGCCCACCAGTCGTGGGTGGAACTGTGGCACCAGGCAACAAAGTCCATGACCGTATACCCGCGCTCAGCCGCTGCCTGCGTGACCGTATAGGAAAACTGGTGTTCAAGCGTATAGGATTCGCCGGGCTTGAGTGTTACATCCGACATGTCGATTTCGACCGGTGTCTCTTCCAGATCACCGTTGTCTTTGTAGGGGAACCAGTCAAAGCGGATGCCGGTGATGGTGTCGGTGGGATTGATGTTTGTTACTGTCAGGTCAAACCAGACGGTTTCACCGGTATGATAGATGCGGTCTTCAAACGTACCGGTCAGGACCGGAAGAATATACGTGTTTTTCGGATCGTCCGGACCAAGTTCCCAGACCTCCACAGACTGAACCAGCAGATTGCTTTCTCCGTATGTGAGGCCTTCTGCTCCGGTGTAATCATACTCAGCCCAGCAGAGCAGGCGCAGTCCGCAGAAACCGGTCAGGTCTTCCGTACCAATGACGGCCTGTTCATCCTCTGCCGTGATATCCAGGTTCATCTCAAAAGTGGTGCTTTCCGTGGGTTTCAGGGAAGAGGTGCCGGAAACCGGCAGCAGAGTATAGGTGCGCAGGAGCTTTCCGGAGCTGGTGACAAGGGAAGCCTTCAGCACAGGATCGGTGATTTCGAATACACCGGTGTTTGTGAGCGTATAGGATGCGGGGAGCGAGACAGGATCCTGTTCATAAAGACGATCCCTTCCCTGCATATCCAGAGAGCCCTCAAGGTGTGCGTCGGCGATGTCTTTGACATCGACAAGTGCAGAGAGCTGGATGGAAGCAGCGTTCCCATAAGAGTCTTTCGCGCTGATCCAGCGGGAAACATCAATATAGGGCATGTCTTTCGAGGCATCCGCATCGGCCTGTCCGGGCATGGCGAGATAACTGAAAGCGGCCGTCTGGTTATAGCCAAGGAGCAGCCCGTCTTCCGGCACATCAATAAAGCCTTCCCCGGGGGTCAGATCACCGTTTTCACTTGCGGCGGACAGGGTCACGAGACTCCAGTCGGTGGCATGGTTGGTGACCGTCAGGTCGAAGGTAATGACCTCATCTTTGCCTTCGCCGCTGCGGTGCACATTGACGACGGTCAGGATCAGACCGGTCTTCTGGGGCATCCGCAGGAAGAGCGGTGTATTGACAGAGGTCCTCTTTCCGGTCTCGGGTGACCAGCCGCCGGCATACACGTAGCGCTCAATCATTTTGTCTGCACTTTCGGGATCGTCTGCAGGTGTGCGGATAAGGTATTTGAATGCAAAAGTCTGCCCCGGTTCAAGGGTACCGGTCGTGCCGTCCCAGCCGACATAGGTATCGGTGAGGACTTCATTCCCGTTGGTATAGGTGGAATCCAGCTCAAACTGCAGGGAAAGCTCGCCGGTGTTTTCCAGGACCATGTCGGCCTGATAGACCGATTCAAAGCCGTCCTGGGTACCCAGCGGGGTGATGCCGCTGCAGGTAAGCTGCAGTCCGGGTTCGCCCACATAGTCAAAGGATTCCTTTTCTGTGGCTTTGCATCGCGTGCACTGGTGCTGCCGCACGCCAGGAACACCGGGAGCGGCAGGCGTAATGACGGTCCATTCGCCCCAGTCATGGCCCAGCGGCGGGGTCTTTTCAGATTCCCATTTATTGCACTTGGTGCAGCCATGGGACCGGTATCCGCCCTTCTCGCAGTCCGGTTCCATCCGGACAATCCAGTCACCCCAGGCATGGCGGGTACCGTTGACTTTGGTCGTCCGTGTCTCGGATGTACCGCAGACCAGGCAGGTATGGGTTTCTTCGCCGCGCTCTGAGCAGTTGGCTTCCCTGGTTACTTCCCATTCTCCCCAGGTATGGGGCAGGGGATTGCTGTCGAGGGTCTGCTTATAGCCGCAGATTTCGCAGATACGGTAATGCGATCCCTTGGAAGTACAGGTGGCGGGCACGATATCGACCCATGCGCCGTACTTATGGGGAGCCTTGTCCATGGTTTCCGTCTCGCGGGTGCCGCATACGGAACAGACATGGAACCGGGACCCTGTGGAAGTGCAGGTCGGCGCCTTGGTAACGGTCCATTCGTTCCAGTTGTGCGGAAGTTTCGGGATGGTCTCGATCTGCTGTGTCAGGCAGATTGAGCAGAAACGGATCTGTTTTCCGGTTGTGGTGCAGGTGGGGTATTCGACCGGATCCCACCCACTCCATCGATGGCTGCATGTCGTGCCAAGTGCCGAGTCTGCGAAGACAGACGCAGGCTGAACGAGGAGCATAGCCAGCAGAAGCAGCCAGGCGATTGCTTTTCTGAATGTCATGTGATTCCCTCCCTGATAGTTCAGTGATCATTGCACTTTGCTGAATTGTTTCTGAGACCGGATCCATTCCGGGCGGTAGCGGAGCCCGGAGATGCGGAACATGGAATATATGCCGACGGTTCCCTTACGGACAGGAAACACGGACAGACGGATACTTCCTGAATCATGAACCTGAGTGCAGTCAGGAAGACAGTCCGGAGGTTTGCGTGCGGAAAGGGTACGTACATGCTTTTTTTCTTCGGATGCCGGATGGATTTCGGAAACTCCGGCAGGTTTCTGTTTTAGATGGAGCGGTTGCCGCTCTGCTGACTCCATTATATCGTCTGCAGCGGGACATTGCAAACAGAAAGGAAGCGTTTGATGTTCCGGAAGAAACTGCAGTGTGCAGGACAGGGCAGGTATCCGTGTCTGTCCTGCGGCTGAACAGAAGCTTCTCAGCGGGTCTTTCTCAAGGGGGTAACCGCAGCGGCGTAAACCGGCGGTGTGGACGGACAGGGAGACGGTCATGGCCATGCAAGGCATGTCCTGAGAGTCTTCCTCTACTGCTTTATACGTGCGTTTTCCGGAAATGGCAGCTGCAGGGAATTTCAGAACGGGGGCCGGTATGGATTGTCTGCACATTTTCGGTATGCTATACTGGTGACAGTTCAATCCGAATATCGACATTGCAGGGAACAAAAAGGGCGTGGGACAGGCAGGGCTCCAGAGGAGCAGCCCTGGTTTTCCATGCCGTTCAGACGAATCCATACAGCCGTGAGGTGAGACACTGTGCATAAATCTTCTGTTCTGATCCGCTGGATCATCACCTATATGCTGATCATCATGATCCCTCTGGGTTGTTTTGCCTATGGGATTGTTCATTCAACATCGGTTGTCCGTGAACAGATCGCCCTGCTGAACCGCCATACCCTCGCCTCCCTGTCAGAGCGAACCGACCAGCTGCTCGGCCGTATGTCCTCCATGCTCTTCTTTATCGCGTCCCAGAATTCGCTGACGGCGTTTGCGCAGGCACCGTCCCTCGAGGAGGCGATGCACAGCGGTGCCGAGCTGCAGAAGGCCGTCAGGCAGTACCAGCAAAGCGTGGAGACGGATATCAGCGTTCTGCTGTTTCAGGAAAAGTACCAGTATCTGCTGTCTCCGGAGTGCGGAACAGAACTCCATGCCGGCGACCTGGTCATGGCCGGTCTTGATGCATTTGAGGCAGGGGCATGGAATGCCCGGATCAGCCAGACCTATTCAAAGCCTCAGTATATGATTGAACAGGGATTCCGGTGGAATGATTTCAGAACCTGCTTTGTCTGTGCCGTTTCTGTGAGGCGGAACCGGTCGCCGGTGAATATCTTTATCACCATCCCGGTGGAAGAAATGAAAATGCTCGATACGGAGAATCACATCCTGCTCATTCTGTCGTCGGAAGGAATGATCCGGTATTCAACGGACGAAACAAAATTTCCGGAGAGAAGCCTGCTTGTGATGGAAAACGGCCGTGTAAAAACGCGGGGGACAGAATATATCGCTGAAAGCACAGGAATGGAGAAATCAGGCATGCAGCTTGTGCTGATGTCCGATTCAGGCCAGTATTGGAGTCCGCTGCAGAAAATGGTCCGGATCATCGGTGCACTTTTCATCCTGTCCCTCATCCTGTCCGTAATCCTGACAGCATTCTTTGTACGTCGTAGTTATGCACCGGTCCGGAAGCTGATGGCGCTGACGGATGCGGAAAAGACAAAGCAGGATGAATTCACGCATATTGAAAAATCGATCCGTCTGCTGAAGGACAATGTGTCCTCCATGCAGACCACGCTCCAGGCACAGTCCCAGCAGCTGAGGGCATCCTATATCCTGTCGGTTCTCAAGGGAAAAAGAACCGCGCTTTCCGACCATGAGTTCATGACCTATTTTGACCTGCCTGAGTTCGGTGTCTCATGGGTGATGATCCTCATGAGCGTATCGGAACTGGGTATGGAAGAGCAGTTTGATGCCTATCTGGCTGAGAACGACCGGCTTTTTTCCCTGACCATGGCCGTGGAAAGACTGTTGACGGCGTATTCGCATGACTGGATTGAGGACGGAAGGCTGTCGGTGTGTCTCCTGCAGCTGGAGAAGGAATCCTGCTGGGACCCGGACCGTTTTGCATCGCAGTTTCAGGAACTGACCGGCAGCATGAACGTCCGGGCGGTTCTCTGCAGGCCGGTTCAGGCCTTCCGGGAGCTGAGCCAGGAATACTTTGACGCAACGAATGCCATGATCTACCTCCAGACAGTCAGTGAAAGCGGGCTGATGAATATCTCAGAATACCGTGCCTTGATGAGCAATCCAAGCGTCATGAAGGAGAGCAGATGGCAGAAACTGCTTGAGGATATTCAGGCAGGGGAAGTGGAACGGACGGCCGGTGATGTGGAGGAGATCTTCCAGGGGCACAGAATCCGGAATGCGAGCCTTCCTGTGCTGAAGATGCAGCTCTCCAGCCGGCTGAATGAACTGATGACCCTTTACTGTGACAACAATCCCGCCCAGGATGTGGCCAAGACATTCCTCCCGGGTATGGAAACCTTCCTGCGTTCGGAAAACCTGGAAGAAATGCGGAAGGGTTTCCAGAACCTGGTGGGGATGACCGCCGGGGGAATTGACCAGAGCGATACCCTTGCGGACCAGGTGTGTTCCTATGTCCAGGAGCATTACGCGGACCAGGCATTGAACATTTCCTACCTGGCGGAGGTTTTCCACAGGAATCCGCAGACCATTTCCCGTCTCTTCCGGGCACAGAAAGGTCAGGGCCTTCTGGATTATATCAGCATGGTGCGCGTGGAGCAGGCGAAAAACCGGATGAAGACAAGCGAAGATTCCCTGGAAAAGATCGCCTCTGCGGTGGGCTTTACCAATGTCAGGACCTTCCGGCGTGCCTTTGTCAAGCAGTACGGCGTGCTGCCCAGTGAAATGTAAAAAACGGACAGGTCAAAAACGGACAGATGGGACAAAAATGGAAAAACAGACTGATTTTGTCCTGTTGGTCCTTTTTTGACCTTGTATTTTATGGTGAAAAATGAGACAATAGACACAGCAAAGCGCTATGTCCGGCGCGGAAACGGACAATAAAATACAGAAAGGTGCGTTGTTATGAGGAAATTCGTATGTGTTCTCCTGATGTGCTGCCTGATGTTTGGAACGGCATATGCAGCCGAACTGAACGAACCCGGCGTGCTTCCGATCAGCTCGGAAACGATCCATTTCACGATCGGCGTTCCGAATCTCTCAACCGTGGAAGACTGGGAAACCAATGAGCAGACCCTCAAGCTGGAGAAGGACCTGAATGTGGATCTGGAATTTGTGCTTCTGCCCAGTGACAAGAATGAACGTATCCAGAAGATTGAGCTGATGATGATGGCCGGCGGCGATGACCTGCCCGATATCATCATGGGCGACAACGGGGATCTTTCCAATATCATCCGTTATGGTGAGATGGGCATGATCATCCCGACTACAGAGTATTACAAGAACGAAGCCTACTGGACCACGGATACCCTGACCGAGGGCGGCATGACGCTGGAAGACGAACTGCGCTATGTCACCTGCTATGACGGCGAGATCTATGGTGTTCTGCAGTACAACGGTTCTCCCAATAACTGCTACTCTGAGAGCCGCTGCATGGTGTACGAGCCCTGGCTGAAGCAGTTGGGTCTCGAGAAACCGGTGACCACGGATGACTTTGCCGAAATGCTGCGGGCCTTCCGTGACAAGGATCCCAATGGAAACGGCGAAGCGGATGAAATCCCGCTGATGTCCTACAACGACTATATCCAGAGAAACTTCATCCGCTTCCTGATGAGTCCCTTCATCTATACCCAGGAAAACTATTTCAAGTGGAATGAAGGCAAGATTGAGTTTGTTGCCAATACGCCCGAATGGAAGGAAGGCGTCAAGTGGATCCACTCCCTGTATGAGGAAGGCCTGATCCTCCCGATGTCCTTCACGCAGGACCGCAACTCCTACACGGCTATCCTCTCCGAAGAACCGGAGAAGGTCGGTGCCTTTGCCATGTTCTCTGCCAGCAACCTCGGTGCTACCGACGGCCGCCGTGCAGAATACATCTGCCTTGATCCGCTGCTCGGACCGGAAGGCGTCCGCAACGGCATCTATATGCCGCGTATTCCGTCCATCCGCATGATGATTACGAAGAACTGCAAGGAGCCCGAGGCTGCTTTCCGTCTGGGCGATTATCTGTGCTCCCAGGTCATGAGCCTCTGGACCCGTTACGGCGAAGAAAATGTGGACTGGTTCCCGGCAGCAGAGGATGCCAGCGGCGTATATGAGGATTCCTTCGGGTACAAGGCATTTTTCACGGTGGTTACCTCCTGGGGTGTTCTGCAGAATAAGTGGTGGGGCGTTGACACGCCGTGCATCATCCTGGACAAGTGGTCTGCAGGCCAGGCGAAGAATGAACAGGATATCTACAACCATACCTTCCCGATCGGTCGCTCAATGAAGAAGACCGTGGAATACGCCAACCCGCATCCCATCACAGGGCTTGTGTTCACAGAGGATGAGCAGGAAGTCGTGACGGAATATCAGTCCACGATCAATTCCTATGTCCTGCAGTCCTTCTCCGAGTTTGTGACCGGCATCAAGAATGTGGATACGGACTGGGATTCCTATGTTGAGGAATTCAACCGCATGGGTCTGGATGAATACATGGGTGCCATCCAGAGCTGCTATGACAGAATGTACAAATAAGATACCGGCCGCCCCTTATCCGGAATTGCCTGGGTAAGGGGCAGCCTCCCTTTTTTTCGGAATTTCGGAAGGGCAGGGTGAGACGATGGGCGACAAAATCAGGAAAAAATACGGGCGCTATTGGCAGCTGTATATCTTTCTAATTCTGCCCGTAATTTATTTTGTCATCTTTCAGTACTGGCCGATGTTCGGTCTTCAGATTGCCTTCAAAAAGTTTTCCATTGCGAAGGGCGTCTGGGGCAGTCCATGGGTCGGATTGAAGTATTTCGGAAAGTTTCTGACGGCGTATCAGTTCAGGAATGTTCTGATGAATACACTGACGCTTTCTTTCTATTCCCTGATGGCATCCTTCCCGTTCCCCATTCTTTTTGCACTGATCCTGAACGTGATCGAAAAACCGAGACTGAAAAAGACTGTCCAGACGATCACCTATATGCCGCATTTTATTTCCGTTGTGGTACTGGTCGGCATGGTCCTGCAGGTTTTCCATCCGCTGATCGGTGTCTACGGTTATGTCATGCGGAGTCTGACGGGAAGCATGCCGAAGGACCTGTTCGCGGACCCGCAGGCGTTCCCCCATCTGTACGTGTGGTCCGGGGTATGGCAGAATTTCGGGTACAATTCCATTATCTATATTGCGGCGCTGACCAGCATTCCGGGCGAGCTTCATGAGGCGGCGGAAGTGGACGGGGCTTCCCGTTTCCAGCGGGTCCTCCATATCGATTTCCCGGCGCTTCTCCCGACGATTACGATCATGCTGATCCTCCGCATGGGGCATATCATGAGTATCGGCTTCGAAAAGACCTACCTGATGCAGAACAGCCTGAACCTGAGCCGGAGTGAAATCATTTCCACCTTTGTCTACAAGATCGGACTCGGGTCGGGGACAAGTAACGATTATTCCTACTCCACGGCCATCGGCATGTTTAATTCCGTGGTGAACCTGCTTCTCATCAGTACCGTCAACTGGATATCCGGAAGAATCAGCGAGAACAGTCTGTGGTAAGGGGGGATCAGGATGACGACGAAAGCTGTTCCAAGAATGAAAGTGCGCAAGTCAAGAGAGGACAGGATCTTTTATGCCTTCAGCTATGCCTTTGTGATTCTCCTGACCGTAATTGTCCTGTATCCGCTGATCCTGATTGTTTCCTGCTCTTTCTCTTCGCCCAATGCCGTGAGCACGGGAAAAGTGATTTTTCTTCCGGTGGACCTGAGTGTTGTGGGTTATGCGACCGTATTCCAGAATCCGAATGTATGGATCGGTTATAAGAACACACTGATCTATACGGTGCTGGGCACCCTGGTGAATGTCAGCATGACCCTGATCTGCGCGTACCCGCTGGCCAGGAAAAAACTCCCGCACAAGGGCATTTTTACCTTCTTTATCACATTCACCATGCTTTTCAATGGAGGTTTGATCCCAACCTATCTCGTGATGCGGGATCTGAAGATTCTCAATTCTCTATGGGTTATGATCCTGCCCGGCGCCATCGGGGTTACGCAGATGATTGTGGCGAGAACCTTCTTTGTGAACACGATTCCAGAGGAACTGCTGGAGGCCACCCAGATTGACGGATGCGATGACGTCGGATTTTTCTTCCGTTTTGTGCTGCCTCTTTCCAAGGCCGTGATAGCCGTTATAGCAATGCAGTATGCCATCGTGCACTGGAATTCCTATTTCAATGCGTTTATTTATCTTTCAGACAGTCGGAAGTATCCGCTGCAAATCTTTCTCCGGGAAATCCTGGTCATGAGCAACATCGATGTCAGCGACATTGCCGATCCGGAGACGGCTATTGCCATGCAGGGTATGGCGGATCTTCTGAAATATGCCCTGATTGTGGTGGCGACTGCGCCGATTCTCTGTGTTTATCCCTTTATCCAGAAGTACTTTGTCAAGGGTGTCATGATGGGATCCCTGAAAGGATGAGGAACGATGAAACTGTGTGTATCCTCGGGCATCAGTGCGACGCTTCCGGACAGGACGCCGCTGCCGTTTGAAGAAAGCGTGAAGCTTGCCGCGCAGGCAGGGTTTGAAGAGTTTGACCTGGGACTGAGCACCCGGCTTCTTCTGCAGGAGGACTGGGAGAAAAGACTGCATGAAATGCAGGAGATGATCGACCGGGCGGGCATGCATATCCGGTATGTCCATACGCCCTATGATTATCCAAAATCCCGGGAGCCGGAAGACTGGGAGCGGTTTGAACTGGCATCCATGCGCTGCATTGCGAAAGTGCCGGAACTCGGGGCGGACTGTGCAGCCATTCATCCGAGGTCCTTTATGAAACCGGAGTATGACCCGGATGAAGAGTATGCAGAGGCAGTGCGTTTCCTGACGCCCTACTGCGAGGCTGCCCACAGACACGGCGTTGTGCTGGGTATTGAAATCATGCGGGGTGCCGGGGCGAGTGCACCGGCAAAGATTCGGAGGTTCGGCACGGACACGGAGGTCCTGATCCGTCTGGCGGATGAACTGGACGAAGGAATCTGCTGGGATACGGGGCATGCGAATATCTCTCTTCAACAGCAGTACAAGTCGATTCTCAAAATCGGAAAGCGCCTGAAAATGGTCCATATCAATGACAACTTTGCGGAGGATGACGTGCACCTGGCACCGTTCCTTGGAAAGATTGACTGGACACAGACCATGAAGGGGCTCAGGGAAATCGGATACTGTGGGAGCATGAACCTGGAAGTGAAATGCAATGCCCTGCCTCCTGAACTGCGTGAAAGCTATGCGGCCTATATGGCAGCCTCCGGCCGATATCTGATCCGTCTGTTTGAAAGTGTATGAGTCTGTGCATGCGGCACAAATACCTGATTTATTGGAAAAACTGCTCCGGTCTACATCGGATGCAGTTTTTTTCTGATCCAAAGACAGAGTTCGGAAGAAAATCTGTATTTTTATAGAAAGACTGTTTGACGAACGCATAGCCTTCTGATAAGATGGAGATGGTTTTCCAGAGAATATCTGTTTATAACAGAATAGGAGGAGACAAGCATGAAGAAACTGCTGAGTCTGGTTCTCTCTCTGATGCTGCTCTGCTCGGCATCGGCTCTTTCAGACGCGCTTCCCGAGGAAACGCTGTTTACCCCCGGTGTGTACCAGGCGGAAGAACAGGGCTTCGGCGGCACGGTGAGTGTTACTGTGACGGTGGATGAGGATGAAATCCTTTCCGTCGCCATCGAAGGACCCAATGAAACCCCCACCCTGGGCGGCGTGGCCGTGGAAACCATGGGTCAGGAGATTGTTGCAGCCCGGACACCCCATGTGGACATCGTGACCGGAGCCACCGTAACCAGCAATGCCATCATTGCAGCCGTAACCGCTGCTCTGGAACAGGCCGGTGCGGATATCACTCAGCTGGATATGAACGCGGGACGGGTACTCTTTATCCCCGGCACCTATGAGGCCGAGGCACAGGGCTTCGGCGGTCCGATCCATGTTATTGTCACTGTGAGTGAGGATGAAATCCTGGCCGTGGTGATTGAAGGCGCAAGCGAGACCCCCACTCTGGGCGGCGTGGCCGTGGACACCATGGATGACCTGATCAAGGAAGCACGCACGCCCAATGTGGACGGCGTGAGCGGTGCAACGGTTACCAGCACGGCGATTGTGGCTGCCGTAACCGAGGCCCTGACGGCAGCCGGTGCGGATCTAACCCTCCTGGATGACCTCCGCCTGGACAAAGAGGAAGACATCACCCGGGAAGAAAAAACGATTGATACGGAAATCGTCATCGTCGGCGCCGGCGGCGCAGGCATGGCAGCTGCGATCATGGCCAAGCAGGCCGGCAAGGATTTCGTGATCCTGGAAAAAATGCCCTATGTTGGCGGAAATACCACCAAGGCAACAGGCGGTATGAACGCTGCGGAAACCCATTACCAGAAGGAACAGGGAATCGAAGATTCCGTGGAGCTCTTTGCGGCGGATACCATGAAGGGTGGCCACGATATCAACGATCCGGAACTGGTCCGCACGCTGGCGGAGAAATCTGCAGAAGCCATCGACTGGCTGGACAGCATCGGTGCAGAGCTGCCGAAGATTTCCTTCTCCGGCGGTGCCTCCACCAACCGTATCCATGCGCCTGCTGACGGCAGTGCCGTCGGTAACTATCTGGTCGACAAATTCTATGCCAAGCTGAAGGAACTCGGTGTATCTGTCATGCTGAACACTGAGGCCACCGAACTGATCATGAAGGATGGCAAAATTGCCGGCGTGAAGGCCGAGAGCGATGATGCTATCTACACCATCAATGCCAAGGCTGTCATTCTGGCCACCGGCGGTTTCGGTGCCAATGAAGACATGTATACCCAGTATCGTCCTGACCTGAAGGGCACTGTAACCACCAATGCTCCCGGCGCGACCGGTGACGGCATCGTGATGGCCCAGGCTGTCGGAGCAGCGCTGGTGGATATTGAACAGATTCAGCTGCATCCCACCGTGGAACAGACCACCTCCATGCTCATTACCGAATCGGTCCGCGGCGACGGTGCAATCCTGGTGAACCAGGGCGGCAAGCGCTTTACCAACGAACTCCTGACCCGTGATGCGGTTTCCGCCGCTGAACTGGCCCAGGAAGGCTGCTATGCCTATATTCTCTTTGATCAGCATCTGCGCGACAACCTGAAAGCCATTGAAAAGTACGTGACGAACGGCCTGACCGTACAGGCAGACACCATTGAGGAACTGGCTGAAAAGCTTTCCATTGATCCTGCCACTCTCGCCGAGACGCTCAAGAACTGGAATGAAATTGTAAAGAACCAGAATGACACCGAGTTCGGCCGCACAACCGGCATGAACAATGATCTGAGCACTCCTCCGTACTATGCGATCAAGATCGCTCCCGGTATCCACCATACCATGGGCGGCGTGAAGATCAATACGGCTGCTGAGGTTATCGATGTCAACGGCAATCCCATTCCTGGCCTGTTTGCAGCCGGTGAAGTGACCGGCGGTGTTCACGGCGGAAACCGTCTGGGCGGCAATGCCGTGGCAGATATCGTGATTTTCGGCCGCATCGCAGCTGAAAGTGCTGTAGCTTATACAAAGTAAGGTTACTCCAGGCCATCTCCTGCCAGTCCGGTTTTCCGGACTGGCATTTTTCGGTTGGAAGAACCTTTCGTGCAGGGCGGATCATGGCGGAGGACACGGACATGCGGAACTCAGGAGGACTGCTGCTGGAATTCTTCCGCGGGATGGACACGGACCGGAGGTTTTGGTAAGATATTTGAAAAGACGTTTTTTAAAGGCCTGCGTAAGCGAACAGATGCGTTCTGCGCCTGGAGGATGGACGGTTCCGCGGAAGGAGGGGAAAGAAAGTGATCTGTGTTATGGCCAAGCTGCCTCCCGATGCGGAGGAACGACTGGATCTTCTCAGAAAAACCGTTCTTTCCGGGGAACAGTGTGTAAAACCTTTGCATGGACACATCACCATTGTCACCTATCTTGGTGACAACAGAGCGCAGTTCATACAGGATTGCGCAGAGATCCTGCGTGAAACACCTTCCTTCCGGGTGCGCTATGAAAAACTGGAAGTGCTGCCGGAGACATCCATCCTTGTAGCAACCCCTTCAAAACCCGATACACTGATGACGCTGCACAGAAAAATGAAGGACAGATATTCCAAATCACTGGACCGCTGGACATGCGGCGCTGATTGGTATCCGCATACAACATTGCTTTATGACCCGAAGGCGGATTTGGCCAGGTTGTGCCGGCAGATGCAGGATGTCTTTACTCCTTTTGAAACCTGCATCCGCCAGGCTGAATTTTCAGAAGTGAAAGAAACAGGATACACAATTCT
>ONVN01000229.1 GCA_900321295.1 uncultured Eubacteriales bacterium | reverse complement strand
TCCAGAATATAGTTCTGGTTTATAAAATATGTATTGATCAGACGGCGTATGATTTTTTCTCTGGAATTATCTCCAAACCCGTCATTTCCGCTTCTTGTAAAAAGATAGAAGAGTTCCCTGTCTGCACATAAAAGGGTTATGCTGTCAAGAAATGACTTCAGCCGCATATCAATCAGCTGAATACTCTGCGAAAGCGAGTTCGATGTTTCCAGACAAACATGTTCTATCCACACTTGGCGCTCAGAGGAAATAATCATAAACCCTATGACAGCAAGATACAGAATGACTAAACCCATTAACCCGGCGATCAGTTTCCTCCATAGCGTCATCTCATCACCTTCATTCGTTGCTGGTATGTCCGTTGCGGAATCGATTCGGCGTCATACCGGTATATCGGATAAAAAGTCTGTGAAAATACTTTTCGTCTGAAATGCCCACAGCCTGAGAGATCTGGTACACCTTCATACGCGTGGTTTTCAGCAGTGCTTTTGCCTGTTGAATGCGTTCCTCATTCACATATTCGATAAACGTTTTTCCTGTTGCTTTCTTAAATAGAACGCCAAAATAATCCGATGTGAATCCAAAATACTCAGCCGCCTTGTCCTTGGTAAAGTCTGCCTGGCTGCTGTGCTGCTGCACATACTCGATCATTTGCGCTCCAATCATCTGGTGCAGGTCAGCCCGGCGTTCAGCAATGACACCATCCATGTCATTGAGCAGAGCTGCAAGCCCTGACCGAAAAGCGTCAATATGTGTACAATTATCAGTAAGATTCATGATACTGTTTTTAAAATGATGATATTCACTTTTCGTCAGGTACTCAGAGCATTCTTCAACATACTCCGAGAGAGATTTGTGAACTGAATAAAGGAAAGCCTGCAGGTTCTCTCCTGTTTCAGAAAGAATGATGCTCAAAAACGCTTCAACCTGGTCTGCCCAATCAGATTCCAGAAACGCTTTTCTGTGGTTTTTTATGAATTCGGAGAGACAAAAATCATATGATATCTGCGATCTGCGGGAAAAGCCATCCTCTGCGTGAAGAACAGAAAAAGGCGGCCGGAAAAACAGGACGCTTGCCATTCGCTCTATTTTTCTGTAAACAGCTGGTATCTGATACCATGAACCGGCGGGTATCGGGCTCTGTATGCAGGAGAAACTCACTGAAGAAAACGACATCAGGTTTTCCAATGTGTCGCTATCCAGCTCTTTTATTTCGGGATGCACCTTTTGAAGAAAAACAATTCCAACGATTTGTTCATTCATTGGAAAGATAAGCAGTCTTTCTTCCTGACGTGATTTCCAGTACTTACTGATCATTCTCGCACAATGTTCTGCATTGCTTCGGAAATAGTTATGCTCTTCCGGATTCTCTCTCAGAAGCGGGCGCAGCAGAATAAGCTGGACAGGTTTTCCCTGTAAGTCTGCCAGCTTTTTATGCTCAAGCAGGGAATCATTCAAACTGTTTTCGCCTTCGAGCCATCTTTGAAAAAGGGACCGTAATGGCTCCGTCAGAATTCCATCGTCTTCGTCCCTGATGTCGGTTTGACGCAGAATGCGCTCTATATCATCCGGAGCGTATGGCTTAAGAAGATATTCGTCCACATTGAGACGGATGGCCTTCTGTGCATAGAAAAAAGTTCCATACGCACTGACAACAACAGTTCTCAGATGAGGATAGTCATGCTTCACGGAGGAGAGAAAGGTCAGGCCGTCTTCTCCGGGAAGCTGAATATCAAGAAACATCAGATTGATCTTTTGGTTGTGTAGAATATGACGTGCACTTTTTGCATCTTCAGCCTCAAAGATCATGCTGTCAGGCTGATACTTCGTAACCAGCATTTTCAACCCTGCCAGATTTTCCACATCATCTTCCACAATCAGAATTTGCTGTTTCATCATATGATTAAACCTGCTTTTTCCACATTGAAAGTGGAGAACGTGTCGTTGGAGCATCTCCGAAGAAAAAGAATGCATCCTGAAGGTCTGTTTCCAGCATGGCATCCGAATCCAAATACTCCTGTGCTTTTGCCAGCAGCGGACTCCTGTCATAGGAAACACTCTTGAAACAGATATGTGTATCATCGATCAGCATGTAATGTGCTCTCTTGTCGTGGTCATCCGGACGACGGTAGGAAACGCTTCCCGGATTGAGCCACAGGAGATGATCATCCAGCATATGAACACATCGGCGGTGCGAATGCCCGAACAAAAGTCTTCTTTCCCTGCTGCAATCGGTTTTGTCCATCCAGAATGTCTGAAACTGTTCCAGCGATTCAATGGTTCCATATGCCTGATCATATTGATGCTGCATCTGATAATCAATTCCATCAGCCTGAAATGATAAAGAGAGGGGCAAGGAGCGGAGGTATTTTTTTGCATTATCCGTTAACTGCTGATAATTGTCATGGGCCCATTTCCATCGCTTTGTATTCTTTGCCATTACACAATCTTCCTCTGTTAGACTCAGAACATAAGCATCATGGTTTCCCAGCACGCACTTTACTTCCCTCTCCCGGCACCAGTCAATGACCTGCATCGGAAATGGGCCATAATCAACCAAATCTCCACAGCAATATATTTCATCCCAGGTTTCCTGCTTTTCAATGGCCTTGAGTGCAAAAGGGTTCGCATGAATATCAGAAATGATTAATAACCGCATCCCGGTCCTCTCCTGTTCTTTTTTCAAAATGAACTGTTGTTTACTGAAAAATGGCTTACTGAACGGGTGCGATCAGCACTGGGCCCTCGTTAACGCTTGCTTTTTAACCTATTATAATACGGCTTTCTTTTGATGAAAAGCAATTCAACCTCTGGCCCTCTGCGTTTTTCAATGAATTGCGGAGAACCTGTATTCTCTGGCTGAAGCCCTCTCTTCACAGTATATTATCCACGAATGCGGGTATCTTCCAGCCAGGTCCATGATGAAAACATATGAAAGGGGCACGGCCTTAAAGGCCGCGCCCGAATGAGCTGGAGATCAGTTGATGATCTTGTCATAGGCATTGTATGTTTCAAGGTAACGATCATACGCAGCCTGAATAGTCTCAAGCATTTGGTCCAGGCCTGCATCTTTCAGCTGCTGTTCAAAAGAACCCCAGTTCTGCTCTGCATTTCCCTCCAGGACAGAGGAAACCATGAAAGACTTGACAACATTCTCAATCTGAGGTTTCAGCTGAGAATAAATTGCCTGTTCTTCAACCGTCATGATGACCGGAGGCGTAGGATTGCCTTCGGCAAGTACTTCCTCCTTGCCATTGATGCGCTGAAATTGGAGGAGATCAACGGCATCCCATGCATAGTCGACAACATTTTCAAAATATTTGGAGAGAATAATCACGTTCTTGGCAGGTGTGTTGTTGGCACGAACTTCTGCGAATGTTTCATAACCCTCAGGAAGAATAATCCTGCCTTCATCATCTGTCCGATAGTGAAGCATTCCATTTTCGTCCACGGTGAACAGGTCCTCAATGACACCATAGTTGATCTGCGGGGTAATATTCGGAATGCACATATAGTTTGCAATTGCAGCAGCGATTTCAGGATATTTGCAGGCAGTCGTGATTAAAAAGCCACTGGGCTGCTGAACTTCACTGCGGTTATTGGCCGAACCCATTTTCCCTTTCGGACCAACCAGACGCGGAAGTGCAACATACTGATCATAGACATCCTTCACAGGAATGTCGTTCGAAGGAGCCCATGTTGCAAATGCGCCGATAATGGCTTCATTCTGCTGAAGTTTATACTGATATTTACCATCTCCGGAAAACCCGTCAAGATCCAGGAGGTTTTCCTTATAGAGATCGTGATAGAAATTCAGCGCATCCTTAAATGCATCACTTAAAACGCTGAATTTGACTTTTCCGTCTTCTCCTATCTTTGTATAAGGATACCAGTCACCATAGGTCGCTGTCTCGCCAAAGCAGCTCATCAAGCAGAAAAGCGAGTTGTTGGTTGCATATGCGTTGCTGTCAACAAAGTTTACTGCATATGGAATTTCATCTGCTTCATTGTTGCCGTTCAGATCACCTGCGTCGCGGAATGCAATCAGGACATCCTTAAACTCATCCAGCGTGGTCGGTACATCCTTCCCCACCTTATCAAGCCAGGTTTTATTGATCAGGAAAGGCCCCTGAGTCAGCACAAGGCCATAGCTTTCAACGATCGTAGGAAATCCATAGCGATGTCCATCAGGATACGTTGTCAGAGCAGCATATTCAGGATTACTGTTAATGACAGAGGAAATGATAGGACAATACTTGTCGATCAGTTCTTCTGTCGGCAGAAAGATTTCCTGATTCATGTACTGGGTGACTACTGAGTAATCGATGTTTCCCCAGAACACATCAGGCAGCTGGCGGCTGGCAAGCATAAGATTGACCTGCTCAGTGAAGTTTGCCTTCGGAATGCCGACAAAATTGATTTTGACACCCGTGTCTTCAGCAAGCATCTTCAGAGACTTCATTTCGCTGGGTTCAACTTTGCAAAGAGGATCCTGAGCAAAAATGATGGTCATGGGCTCCATCTCGGTATTGTCAGCAACAATAGGGAGCGTTCCGTCCAGATGGACATTTGAAGGGTCGTACTCGACAGCACTGGCTACGAATGGTACCAGCAGCATGATCGAGATCAGAACAGCGAACAGTCTTTTCATATTTACTTTCCTCCTTACTTATAATGTTGATTCTTGATATGCATCAGAAACGACCGGCCGAATCATATCTGCTGCACAAAAACAACCTAACCTTTGAGCGACCCGATCATAACTCCTTTTGCAAAATACTTTTGCAGGAACGGGTAAACAATAAGCATTGGTGCCGCAGAAACAACGATGATGCAGTACTTGAGCTGTTCCGCCTGCCGTTGTCTTTCCGCCATGGACTGAGCATCATCCACCATATCTGTGGACTGACCAATCAATAGCAGGTTTCGCAGAACAATCTGCAATGGCATTTTCTTGGAATCAATCAAGTAGATCAGAGCATCAAAGTAACTGTTCCATTTGGCTGCCCCATAGAAAAGTGTCAAAACTGCAATAATTGTTGAAGAGAGCGGGAGCATAATGCTAAAAAAGTAGCGGAAATCCCCACATCCATCAATACTTGCAGCTTCCAGAAGCTCCTTGGGAATGGAATTCTGAAAGAATGTTCTGCATACAATCAGGTTCATAATATTGACCGCACTCGGCAAAATCATCACCCAAAACGTATTGTAGATATGCAGATTCTGTACCAGGATGTAACTGGGGATCAGGCCTCCGGAGAAGAACATGGTAAAGCTGAACAGCAATGTGAAAAAATTGTGCCCAAACATGTCTTCTCTAGACAAGGCATACGCAGTGAATAAAGTAATTACAATGGAAAGTGCAGTACCTGCAACCGTATAAAAAATGGAATTCAGGTATCCTGTCCACAAAGGCGAGTACTCAAATGTCTTTACATACCCGCCCGTATAGAATTCCGGAGGAAAGAGAATCAGCTTTCCTGTATTGACGATGCGCGGATCGGTCACAGATGCCATGAGAACAAAATATAAAGGGTATGCAATGACCAAACCTATGAGGATCATCAAGAGAATATTTACAGCATCAAAAACTCTGTCACTGGCAGGTCTCTTCAGCTTCTTTTTCACCCTGATCTGCATCTGTTTTTCTCCTTTCCCGCAAAACCATCAGAAAAGGCTTGTGTCAGTAAACCTTCTGCTGATATAGTTGCTTGTGATCAGCAGTGAGAAATTGACGAGTGAATTAAATAGTCCTACTGCAGTAGAGAAACTGTACTGTGCATTTGTCAGCCCGACTTTATAGACATATGTGGAAATCAGTTCGCTGACATTGGTATTGAGTGCATTCTGCATCAGCAATGCTTTTTCATAGCTTGAACTGAACAATTTTCCCAACTGCAGAATGAGCATAATAACGATCGTGGGTAAAATACATGGAAGGTCAATATGCCATATGCGCTGCAATTTCGAAGCGCCATCGACAACAGCAGCTTCATGAAGATCCGGACTGACACTGGTCAGGGCAGAAAGATAGATAATCGCATTGTATCCCATGCTCTGCCAAATACTGGAACCAATGTACAATGGTCTGAAATAGGCAGATTGTGTGGTAAAGAATACCGGCTTACCTCCTAAAGATACAATCAGTTGATTCACAAAACCACTTTTCGGCGCAAGAATGATATTCATGATACTGACCAGAACAACGGTTGAAATAAAATGTGGTGCAAACGATATGGTTTGGATGGTTTTCTTAAATCTTGGGCTAGGAAGTTGATTCAGCAAAAGAGCAAAGAGAATAGGTACAGGAAAAACAAAGGCTGTCGTTTCTATACCCAGCATAAGGGTATTCATGATCGTAGTTGAAGCTATATTTGTAGAGAAAAACTGCCGGAAATATTTCAAGCCGACAAAAGGACTGCCTGTGATCCCCAGTCTCGAATCAAAATCCTTGAAAGCGATCAGGACACCATACATGGGCACATAGCAGAATGTAATCAGCCATATGAGGCCTGGAAGCAGGAAGATATAGAGCTTCCAGTTATGCTGCACGATCCTTGAAATGCTTTTTCTTATTCCTTTTGCAACTGACACGTTCTCACCACCAATCCCACTATCATCATAGGCGGCCCTTTCATAAAAGTGAAGAAGATAAATCTGAAAAAAGTGGACAATTCAGAGATTGCGCCACTTTTTTACTATCTTTTGTAATGTTAT
>ONVN01000228.1 GCA_900321295.1 uncultured Eubacteriales bacterium | reverse complement strand
GCCATGGACTGCTGCATGTTCTCCAGAAGATTGGCGAGCCCGGTGACCGGGGCATAGAAGAGGCCGAGGTAAAGCATGAAGGCTACGACATCCTCCACGCCAAGCTGTCCGCGGTAGGCGAGCAGACCGCCGAAGCCTACCACCAGCACGGTGCCGATGGAGGAAATGAATTCCACGGAGGGGTGGAAGACTGCGCTGATTTTGAGGGCCTTGAGCATGGCATGGATATGCTGGAAATTCTTTTCATTGACCTGTTCGGTTTCGTATTCCTCCCGGCCGAAGGACTGGATCTCATGGATGCCGGAGAGATTGTCCTGAAGCTTGCCGTTGAGTTCGCCCATCTTTTTCTGGGAGGCCCGGAAATAGGGCCGCACCTGTTTGGAAAAGACAATGCCGGAGGCAAAGATGAAGGGGATGGGGGCACAGGTGATGAGGGCCAGACGGCTGTTGATGGTCAGAAGGATCACCAGGACGCCGATGAAGGTCACAATGTGGGTGATGGTTTCCGGAATCATGTGGGCGTAAAGCAGCTCGAAATCGCGGGTATCGTTGACCACACGGCTCATGAGGTCACCGGTCTGCTTGTCATGGAAGTATCCCAGATGCATGCGCTCAAGCTTGTCATAGGTCTTGGTCCGCAGGTCACCCACCAGGAACCAGGCTGCCTTGTGGGCAAGGTAATTGCTCATGAAGCGGAACAGAATCCGGAGGAGATAGAGGAGAACGAGCAGGAAGGTCAGGGTTCCGATCTGCTTCAGGCCGGCATCGTCCACACCGCGGCTCACAATGCCGGTCATGGAGGAGAGGAGTCTCGGTGCCATGAGGTTGACGCCGGTCAGGCACAGGGTGGAGAGAATGGCCAGGATGTACAGCCCTTTGTACCGGATGGCTTCCCGGCTCAGTTTCAGCAGCATTTTCATGGCATAATGTCTTTCCCTTTCAAGATATCAGATTGATCATAAGGGATGCATTGGAAGAAATCAATAGACGCAGTATATGGAAGAAAGATGTCCTGCGGAAGGGTACGCGCAGGAATGTCTGCGGCTGGCAACAAACTCCGTGGATCAAAAGGTTTTGAGCAGCTTCGGCGCATGACCGGAAACCCTGTCAGCAGGGATTCTGCCTGCTTTCCGGGGAAAGTTTTTTTCAGGCATGCATTTTCACTTGACAATTCTCTGTCAATCAGGTAATACTAGTATCATGAATGGGAGATCATAAGCAGAGCCCCGGGAGGCCATGCAGGACCCGCTCCCATTTCCTGTCAGGAACACGGCGAGACCGTCTGTCTCAAAAGGAGCGATCATGGATACCAGACAGCTTCAGACCTTCATCACGCTGGCGGACACTCTGAATTACCAGCGGGCGGCGGACCAGCTGCAGTATGCGCCTTCCTCACTTTTCAAGCATATCCAGCTGCTGGAGGAGGAGATCGGCACACCGCTGTTTTTCAAGAGCGGACGGCAGCTGGAACTGACCCGCGAGGGAAAGCGTTTTCTGCCCGATGCCCAGCGCCTTCTTGCCGAATGGGAAGAAGTCCTGCGGACTGCCGGGGCCAGTGAAGAGGTACCGGCCCTGTCCATCGGCGGATGCGAGCTGAATCTCTCCTTTGCCCTGAGAGGGCTCCTGCAGCAGTTTATCGCTGCCTATCCGGATGCGCGGTTCAACATGACCATGTCCCCCAATGCGGATGCCCCGGCGTTCCTGAAGAATGACCAGGCAGACCTCTGCTTCTATTACAGTCCCAGTGACCGGAAGCCCTCGGGGCTGCACCAGGTGCTCCTCTACAGCGAGCCGGTGTGCCTGATGGCCTCCCGGGAGCATCCCCTGCAGGGAAAAGGGGAAGTCAAGTGGGAAGACCTGGCGCCTTACCCCGTCTTTCATCCCCATGAGACCTGCGCGTTTTTTCAGACCTACCTCCATGCGATGAAGGCACGGGGGCTTGCCATGGCCCGTCCGTCCTTCCTGGGCAGCATTGGCCTGGTGGCCCAGCAGACCCGGAAGGAACCTTCCATCATGCTGGTTCCGTATCTGGCTAGACAGGTGATGCAGGACGAATATGGTCTTGAGCCCCTGGCCTTCCACGATCCGTCCTTCCGCTTCTGGGAATCTATTCTGTACTGCAAGGATGCCGACAGCTATCCGGCCATCCGGCGCATGATCCGCTTTGCGGAAAAGTATGCGGACAAGCAGATTCTGGCCGATCCGGAGATGATTCTTGCCCCGGAAAAACGGGAAAACCTGACGGTGTGACAAAGCTTCCTGCGCACGGCCCCTGTACGGCCGTGCTTTTGTTTTTTTAATGTTTTCTTTTTTTCGAATGAACGGTTCGACAAAATCGTCTGCTGGTATGCTGCCCCTCCTTTATAATAAAGACAGCAGACCCACGCATTCTCCGCGCGGGCCTGAGCCCAAGTGAATACAAGGAGGAAAATGGTATGCGGAAACTTCTGGCTCTCGTTCTGTGTGCAGCCATGCTGCTCACGGTGTGCGTGTCTTCCACGGCTGAAGCCGGCAAGACTGCCATGACACCCGGAACCTACACCTCTGCCCAGAAGGGACAGAATGACTTTGTGACCGTCGCTGTGACGGTGACGGAGAACGCCATCGAAAAGGTGGAGGTTGTCTCTCATCAGGAAACCCCCGGCATCGGTGCTCCCCTGACCGAAAAGGGTCTGGAAGGGGATACCCCCATTGCCACCCTGCCTGCGAAGATCGTGGAAGCCCAGTCCTTCGGCGTTGACGCCGTGGCCGGTGCCACCATCACCAGCTGGGCCATCAAGAATGCCGTGAAGGATGCCCTTGCCCAGGCCGGTGCCAATACCGACGAATGGAAAGCGGCTCCCGAAAAGGCTGCTCCCGAAGCCAAGGAACTGACGGCTGACGTCGTGGTCCTCGGTGCCGGCGGTGCAGGTCTTGCCAGTGCCATCTCTGCTCTGGAGAACGGTGCTGAGAGCGTCATCCTGGTCGAAAAGTGCGGCGCAGTCGGCGGTGATACGCTGGTCTGCGGTGCCATCTACAACACCCCTGACGAGGAACTCCAGTCCGTGGAGACCCTGTCCGAGGCCAAGCGTGCCACCATCGAGGGCGTTCTTGCCAAGGAACCCGCCACCGAGGCACAGGCCAAACTGATTGAAACCGTGAAGGCTGAGCTCGCCGAATATGACAAAGCCGGCCGCACCGACATCTTCGACTCCGCAGCCTGGTTTGCCCTGCAGACCTGGGACGGCGGCGACTATGTAGCCAATCCTGAACTGGTCGAAGTCCTCACCGGTAAGGCCAAGGAAGGCTATGACTGGATCCGTTCCATGGGTCTTGAGTTCTATCCCGTGATCGGTCAGGGCGCAGGCTCCCTCTGGCAGCGCACCCACACCACCACCAAGACCATGGGCACAGGCTTCATCACCACCTATGTGAACAAGCTTGCTGAGTATGGCGACAAGGTCACCCTGCTCACCTACACCACGGCCAAGACCTTGACCAAGGCTGAAGACGGCACCATCACCGGCGCAACGGCTGAGGACAAGGCAGGCAACACCTACACCCTGCACGCCAACAAGGGCGTTGTGCTCGCCACCGGCGGTTTTGCTGCCAACGGCAAGATGGCTCAGCAGTACAACACCTCCGGCAAGTGGGATGACCTGAGCAAGGTCAAGACCACCAACCGCTGGGCATGCTCTCAGGGCGACGGCATCACCATGGCCTCTGAGGCCGGTGCAAGCCTGACCGATATGGACCAGATCCAGCTGCTGTACCTGGGCAACCTCGTTGACGGTCAGCTGACCAAGTACCCG
>ONVN01000227.1 GCA_900321295.1 uncultured Eubacteriales bacterium | reverse complement strand
GTATCCCATTTTTCGCTTGTTTGTAACAGTGGTATTTTACCACTGTCATTCTGTGCCAACAAGGCAGGTTTTGTGAACAGTATGATGCATCCCGTCTATCCTGTTCATGTATGTTTTATGTATATGAGTTACGAGAACCACCAATCATACTCCCTGGAAAAAGGAGTATGGCTGTCTCCTGTGCGTCCATATGAATATTGCAGGCCGATCGATGAAATGCCTGGAAAGTACAGGAAGAAATCATCTGACCAATAGGAAAAAACAGACCCGGCCATTGAAACAGATGGATTGGGCCTGTTTTTTGACGCAGAATCCGTGATGGAGTCTGGAAAACAGCTGGATTTGTACAGCACTCTTTTTCTCCGGGAATGTTTTTCCTTTTTCTCCGCATTTGTACTTCCAATGAAGGGAAGCCATCAGATGGACCGCACATCCATAAGCAGCATTCGGACAGCTGTCAGAAACTCAATGCAGGCATCGTAAGCATTCTCAGAAACAGCAACGCATTCACGGGTTTCATCAACCGAGAACATTCTGGAAAAATCCAGGAAGGCAGCGTTGTAACTCAGAATGATGTCTGCAAGCGGTTTGATCTCCATGATTTTTTCCCGGTAGTCCCAGGAGTCTCTGCACAGCTTCCGGATTTCTTCAAGGCGATCTGCATTCTCTGCATCGAGGACGGAATTCCGCAGTGCCGGGACCAGTCTGAATCCGGTATCGCGGATATTCTCCAGAATGGAAATGACCTCTTTCCGAGCCGCCTCGAAAGGAGAAAGCCCGCTGTCCTTCGGTGTGTGCTCGTCGTGAATATTCCAGGAAGACGTATTCAGATGTGTCCTGTTGTACTTGTCGTTCGTGATCCAGACACTTCCGTCTGCATGGATACCTGCCGTCGTATAAAAACCGGCATAAATGGCCTTCATATCCCACCATTTGTAGACGGAGTCCAGGCCCCCGATTGTCTGGCCAGTGAGAAGAACCGTACCGTCTTTTTTCAGTCCGACGATATGGTAGATCCCCGTTGCGATCGACTGCACATCTTTCCAGCCGGAAAAGTCATAGATAAAGGGATCACCTGCGTAAAGAATGGTTCCTTCCTTTGTCAGGGCTACGGTATGCTCGCCTGCCGCAGCAATCTGTTTCACATTCTTCCACGAGGAGACTTCACACTGTCCTTCACGGTTGCTTCCGCAGGCGAGAACGGTTCCGTCCTCACACAGTCCAACGGTATGATGAATGCCGGCTGCGAGTGCTTTGACATGCCTCCAGTCCGAGACATCCCGCTGGCCGTCTCCGCCCAGACCATAGGAAACAACGGTGCCGTCCCGCTTCAGTCCCAGAAAATGGAACGGTCCGCAGCATACGGCCGTCAGGTTGCGCCAGCGGAAGATTTCACCGTCGCCGACCGTGTTCTTGCCGACAACCACACAGGTGCCGTCGGATTTCAGCCCCAGGCTGCTCCGCCACCCGGCGGAAACGGAAACGATGTCACGCCATGCATGGGTTTCACACTGCTGATAATCATTTGCACCGGAGGAAACAACCCTGCCGTCATCGAGGGCGGCAATCACATGTTCAATACCGATGCCGACAACAGGATGCACGGGATCAAAGGGATCATAGGCGAGACTGCTGCCGATTTCCTTTTTCTCCAGCGCCATCTGGATGAGATGCTTCAGGAACTTCGAGCTGCAGGTTCCATCCGAAGGATACCTGTTCTTGTAGATATTGAACTCCATCTCCAGGGAATCCTTTTCCCAGGGGTCGATGTCCAGACAGTTGATGATTTTTTCGACGAAATCCGTCTCATTCTGATAGGTCGGGTATTGCACACGGCAGTCATTGATGCCCTTGTAGATATCGTCTGCAGTCAGATGAGGCTGGGTATCTTTGTTGACCCATGCATTGATGGTGCTGGTACTTGTGTTGAAACAGTTTGCAAGTTTGTTCTGGGATATTTTGATTTTTGCAGGGCTCGTCAGAGCCTCCATAAGTCTTGAGATGGTAAGCAATTCAGCCGCCTCCTTCCGGGCGTTTTTTTATGACAAGAAAAGCCGATCTGCGTCAGCAGGCCGGTCCGATGCGGAACGTATAAAACGAACACCTGAACGAATGGAATTCAGAAAGGATCCGTGTTAGCCTCCTTTATACCAGATGAGGGACGCTTTGTCCACCCCGGGATGCCGGGGGAGACGAAGTGCCCGGATTCGAGGCAGATCAGTTTTCATGGTGCAGCATATGACACGTCGGATGAAAACAGAACCGGGGCAGGGAATGCTTCCGGTTCCCGCCATCGGAAAGGAGGAGTGACGGCATGTGCAGATTCAGTGCAGAAAAAATGTATACCTATATCCGCGGCTATGCAGCCGGTGCAGACATGCATGAGACACTCAAGGCGCTTGCCTTTGCCAGGAAACAGCATGAAGGCCAGAGGCGCAAGACCGGAGAGCCGTATATTGTCCACCCTTTAACCATGGCCTGCAATGCGCTCAGCCTCCATTTACGTGATGATGAAGTGGTGGCGACCATCCTTCTTCATGATGTATGTGAAGACTGCCATGTCGGGCTTCAGGAACTTCCGGTCAGTGAACGGGTCCGCAGCAGCGTTGAGCTGATGACGTTTGAAGTGATGCCGGGTGAAACCAAAGAGAACGCGAAGAACCGCTACTACAATCTGATCCTTCAGGACCGTGCGGCAACGCTCACAAAGCTCCTTGACCGCTGTCACAATGTATCCAGTATGGCAGAAGCTTTTTCAAAAGAAAAACTGAAGTCCTACATGGAAGAAACCCGGCAGTATGTGCTTCCGCTCCTGCGCAGGGCAAAGACGGTGTATCCGGAAGATTCGGATATCCTGTTCGTCGTGAAATACCATATCACCAGCGTGGTTGACTCCATCGAAGCAACGATGCAGGCATATGAGGGAAAAGCGCAGGAGGGTCAGGCGGATCCTGCGTGGAACGGGGCGGATGACATGTCTTCTGCCACCGGGACGGAAAAGAAGAAGTGAGGTGACCAGCGGTATGTTCAGAATGCAGTTTGACTTTGATGACTGCCGACTGACGGATCTGAACTATGTCAATGCAGCGCTCTCGGCGATGCGTCTCAGCGATGTTACGGCCGAAGAGATGGACGGATATCTGGCTGCCGGGACGGAATTTGACCCTGAAACCCGGCAGCCTGTCAGGAAAACCTTTGATTATGGACTGGACCATCTGACGCTCCTGTGCGAAGCGGAAGAGGAAGACGCGCTGTATACCTGGCAGATCGATACCCGGGCTTTTGCCAAAGGGGAGGTGCCTGACACGAAAGCGTTCCATGATGCATGGTGCCTGGAGCATCCGGACCGTGCCATGCGCAGCCTGACACAGTATGCCTTTGACGGTGCAGATGCCTTTGTCGTTCTGCATCATGAAAGGACAGAGAACCCGCCTGACTGAGCGCAGACAGGAAAACGAGGACTCATCACATGCAGACCTCGGGATGGATCTGAAAGAACGAAGGGGGGTGATTCCGGTGACAAAGAAGGAGTTTTACCGGATTCTTGAACAGATTGTCCGAAAGAATCCGCATCTCACAAAGAAAGTCGGAAACCTGGCGCAGAAAGCTGCCGCATCGGATTCCGATGCAGTCAGCGACGCTGAACTCCGGGACTATATGACGGCCTTTCCTTTCCTTGAGCCCTACATCCCGGCTCATCCGGAGTCCGTGCAGTCGTCCGGAGGCCGCATCTTTCCGGTCCATCAGCCCTTCTCCGTGGAAATCCGGCAGAGGATGAAGCTGGCCGAAAAGAACGAGCACTACCGAAACTGGGCAGATGCCGTCAAAGCAGTCCCGGACTCCACACTTCCGCTTCCCGAAGTGGACCGTGCATTTCTCCGCAGCGCGAAAGAAATCTGGCATCAGGGGATCTATGGCAATGAAGGCATTCTTCACGCAGTCCTCCGTCACACTGTCGAGTACAGCCGGACGGGAAAGACTATGCCCCTCCTGCTGGTGGGTGCCCCCGGGGTGGGCAAGACGCTTGTGGCGAAGAATTACGGGAAGATCCTGAATCTTCCGGGCAGTTTTCTTTCCGGTCCTTCTGCTTCTGCGGGCAGAGGGCTTTCCGGGGCTCCGAATGTATTTGTCGGTGCCGGAGCCGGTTTGATTGTGCAGTCGATGATTGACCACAAAGCCGGAAATCCGGTCATCTGCATTGACGAGATTGACAAAACTTCCGCGGGTTCCAGCCGGTCAGCGGACTTTCAGAGCGAACTGCTGTCCGCGCTGGATGAAAGCAATGCGGCCTGGTATGACAATTTTCTGGAGATTGAGGTGGATGCCAGCCATATCCCCTTTATTTTCACTGCCAATGAAGAGGACGGGATCGCCGCGCCGCTTCTGGACCGGATGGAAGTCATCCGGATGGAAACGCCTACGCTGGACGTGATCCGCTGCATTACAAGGGAGTTCACGCTTCCCAAAGCCCTGAAAGCATATGGCGGTGACCGGATTGAATTCGGAGCGCATGAACTGGATATGCTGGTGGATTTGCTCTGGACGGGCGGCAGCCACAGCTGCAGGGCCTATCAGAAGGCAGTGGAACTTCTTGTCAGCCATGCCTGCCTTGATGCCATGGAATCGGACCGAAAGGTCAGCATCACGGAAAAGGATATCCGGCAGACGGCCGCACGGTGTGCCGAAAACAGACAGACAAGAAAGATCGGCTTTTCAACATGACCTTTCCCGCAGGGGCTGTTTCCGGCCGGAAGTCCCTGCGGCGGAACCCCAAAAGAACCTCATACAAACCGAAAGGAGAACAGAAAG
>ONVN01000182.1 GCA_900321295.1 uncultured Eubacteriales bacterium | reverse complement strand
TCCATGCCCTGAATCCTGCTGAAGACGATGTCCGGGCGGCAGAATCCCGGTGTCTGGAACTAATGGAAAAGCACAGAGCGGCAGCCCGTAACCGGGCGATTGAGCAGCAGGCGGAGACGACCCGGAGCGTCCTGGAAAACATCCGGAAAGATGGAGAAGGGGAAACAGCGGAGATCCTGGTGCCGCTTCTTTCGGCAAGGCTGGCACGCCTGGAGAGCAGGAAACCTTCCGGGGAGAAGGCGGATGCACCGGAAAAAGTGGAGAAAAAGGAGCTGCCTGTTCCAACGACAGAGGGTCCCGTCCCCGGACTGAACCCGGATCTTCCGGTAACGGAAGGTGTGGCACCAGCAAAGTGGAAGGCAATGCTGTATTATTTCCTGAGTGCTACCGTGATTGGGCTGATCTATTCTTTTGGCGTTACTCGGGGACTCTGGTTTCCCTTGCTCCCGCCGATCGGGAGTTGGGTGCTTTCTTTCCTGCTTGCCAGCATCCGTGTACCGACAATCTGCTCCTCTGTTTCCGCTGATTTTGTGGCTGTGCGGAAGGATGTTGACACCGTGGAATGCTCCTGGCATGAAAAGGCAGGGAAAACCTATGGCATCGTGCTGGACGGCACCTGGGTCACCCAACAGGCGGTCTCTCCCTTCCGGCTGGTCTGCCGGGAGAACGGGGACAGCAAGAGAACCCTCATGCTCGTGGAAATGTCAGAAGAACCGCGCATTGTCTGCAAAGAGAAGATCTGACAGATGCCCGTGAAAAGAAACAGTTCATCCGGAATTTCCGGACGGAGACGCAGAAATCCGGAAGGCAGGAACAGGGGGACGGGAAAACGTGAATGCATTTGAACCGCTGTGGGGCAGCTGGTACCTAGAGGAAGCCATAGGAGCCGGGCGCTCGGGTGTCGTCTACAGGGCGAAACAGCATGTCTTCGGGCATACCTATACCAGCGCCGTCAAGCATATTTCCATCCCGAAGGACGCGATGGAACTGAAGGCGGTCCAGGAGGAACTGGCCACCGTCGATGCGGAAACCCTGAATGCGTATTTTGAACAGGAAACGCGGCAGATCGTGGAGGAGTTTGATATCCAGAAACGGTTTGCCGGGAAGGATCATTTCGTCCTTGTCCATGACATCCTGGTGCTCCGCAAGAAGGATATGCCCGGGTATGATCTTTTTATCCGCATGGAACTGCTCAAGAGCATGACCTTGCGCTTTCAGGGCATTTCCGATCCGGAAGCGGAGGCCAGAAGACTCGGCATCCATATCTGCACAGCCCTGGATGAAATGCACCGGATGCATTATATCCACCGGGATATCAAGGCCCAGAACATCCTGGTGTCGGAAGACGGGATGTACAAGCTGGCCGATTTCGGTTCAGCAAGGCGCCTGAGCGGTACTTCTTCCCTGATGTCCATGAAGGGAACCCTGGATTATCTTCCGCCGGAGTTCATGCTGGGGGAAACCGTTGGATACAATTCGGACCTGTACTCTCTGGGACTGGTCCTGTACCGTATCCTGAACCACTGGAAGCTGCCCTTTGCGGATGAAGAGGGAAAGGATGGCAGGGAAAATGGCAGTGCCGTGGTCCGGCGCATGGCCGGCGAAAAGCTCCCTGCGCCGTCCGGGGCTTCCCCGGAAATGGCCCGGATCATCCTGAAGGCCTGTGCCTACAAGCCGTCGGACCGCTATCCGAGCGCGGAAGCCATGCTGCGGGATCTGAGGGCATTGGGCGAAAAAGAACCGGCTGCGGATCCGGACAGGATTCTTTCGGAGATCCGGCGGGAAATCGAGGCATGCCGGGGGCTGCTCGGGCAGGAAGGCACCGAAGAAAAGCTGACGGCACAGATCACGCGCCTGCGCACGCTTCCGAAGGACCGGAAAGAAGTCCGGGATCTGATGCAGACAGCGGAGGAACTCGCGGCCCGGAGCCGGAAAACCTTGGAAGGCAGGAAGCGGACGGAAGAGCGGGAAAAGAAGCTTCGCGAACTGTCCGGAACCCTGGACACCCTCGGGAAAAAGCTGGGCGAACCGGAGACGACGGCGGGGCTGAACCGCATCCGCTCCGAACTCCAGGAGATGGGACAGGATGTGTCCGGCGCAGGCGAGCTGCTCCGGAAATGCAGCGCATTGCTTGCAGGGCAGGAAAAGGCCCTGGCGGAGAAGAAGACGGCAAACCTCCTGAAGACCATCCGGCAGGACCTG
>ONVN01000398.1 GCA_900321295.1 uncultured Eubacteriales bacterium | reverse complement strand
TTCAAAATGCACTGCTCCATCTGTACTGTCCACTCTTCGTGGCACGCGTATTTCAGGCACAGCCTTTTCCTGAGCAGCGCCAGTCGTATTGCGCTTATAGAAACTTTCGTGATTGACTTCGTGTTTTCTGTCGTTCTGCGCGACATTTTCCGCGAAACCTTTGGCCATATCCCCAAGAGATGATTTAACATTGTCAGCAGCGTGTTGAAACTTGCTTTCGAGATCCTCGTGGTCAAAATCCGGATCATGTTTTACAAATGCAAAACGGTACCCGAGAATCAATGCGATCACACAGCCTGCAATAGCTAAATATGGCGCAAAAACAGCACACAGGATGCAGAAAATAACAGAGAAGTTTACAATTGTAACATTTTCTTTACGCACTTTCAGACGCATGCAATACACCATGTATAGAAAGCTCATAAAGCCGCTTCTCTTTTTGCTCTCGGTTTCCTCTTTGCGAATTTTACCATTACGTTCCAGGTCGATTAGAGCCTGTGCCAGGTTTCCATTATGATATTCCAGCAATGCAATTGCTTCCTGGTAGCTGATGCCGCTTTTTTTCCGAATTACATCGATATCCTCGATGGTATAACCCGACATGTACCATACCCCCACTTTCATTTTACAGATTAAGTGTACCACGTTTTTTGCCCTTTTACTTATAAAAAAAGGAATATGATCATTAAAAGATCATGAAAAAATATCCTCTGCATTCAATACTGTTTCCTCCGCAAGGCCTTGACAATCAAGTCTCCGCTAACTACAATACGCTTCGTTTTGGAAACATTTCTTCCATATTTTAACAGGAAGATCATTCCATGTGCCAGGGCTAGAGTATTCATTCGTTTTTTCGGAAATACAGGTGTTTGGGGGCTGCAAATGCTATTGATATCATATGTCGCCCTTCCTTGTTTCTTTTTCGTTCCGTAATCAACACAGCAAACACTCCTTGATGATCTCGTTTCCCTGTAACCTTTTATCTTCTCACAGAAAGGAAGTCTGTTTATGACCAAGCGAAGCGGTATTCTTTTGCACATTTCTTCGCTTCCCGGTCCTGGTGGGATCGGCACATTGGGAAAAGAAGCCTATGCTTTTGCAGATTTTCTTCATGCGGCAGGAATGCATGTCTGGCAAGTTCTTCCCATAGGACCAACAGGTTACGGAGAATCCCCTTATCAAAGTTCAAGCATGTACGCGGGCAACCCTCTTTTCATTTCCCTGCCTTCTCTCCGAGAAGAAGGGTTGCTCTCATATTCCGATGATGAACTCGAGACAGGTGGTATTCCCGGAAAAATCGATTTTCAGAAAGTACGTGAAGTGCATGACCATCTTCTCCGTCGTGCATATCAGGAATCAGCAGATAAAGTGTCTGCTGATCTCGCAATGTTCTGTTCCAGAATGCCATGGGTTCATGATTTTGCGCTGTTTACAGCGTTAAAATCGCATTTTCAGGGCAAAATATGGTCTTCTTGGCCAGACGCCGATATCAGGATGCGCAAACCCGCAGCAATCCAAAAATATCAGGACCTTCTGAAAAAAGAAATCGGGTATCATATTTTCTGTCAGTTTCTATTTGATAAGCAATGGCACGCTTTGAAAACCTACTGCAATCAACTCAACATTGAATTGTTTGGCGATATGCCCATTTATGTTGCCCAAGACAGTGCAGACACCTGGGTTTCCCCGAAGGTCTTCCAGCTTGACCGCAACCGTATTCCAAAGCGGGTCGCAGGTGTTCCACCAGACTATTTTTCTGAAGATGGTCAGTTGTGGGGGAATCCATTATATAACTGGAACTATCTTCGTTTCACCGGATATCGTTGGTGGATAAACCGTATGTCGCATATGCTGCATCTGTTTGACATCGTTCGCGTGGATCATTTCATCGGCTTTGCAAATTACTATTCCATCCCATACGGGGCTAAAAATGCACGAAATGGAAAATGGGTCAATGCACCTGGGCATAGCTTTTTCAGAAAACTGAAAAAAGCATTACCTCATGCACATATCATTGCGGAAGACCTTGGTTCCGTGAATGACAGAGTCCGCAAGCTCATCAATTATACAGGTTTTCCTGGAATGTACGTCCTGGTGTTCGGGTTTGGAGGCAAGCCTGAAGAAAACCATCATTATCCAAGCAATTGGACAGAAAACAGTGTAGGATATACTGGAACGCATGATAATGATACAGTGCTCGGCTACCTTCTGCGTGCAAGCACTGAGGAAGTGCAGTGTGCAAGAGAAACGCTGCATTTTGATAATCTTCAAGACGGTCCAGAAGCATTTATCCGTTCCGTATTGGCTTCTCCCTCACAGACAGCAATTCTATCCATGCAGGATATTCTGCATCTAGACAACGATGCACGGATGAACATGCCTGGAACGGTCGGTGGAAACTGGACGTACCGGATGCTCGAATCCGATATGAATTCATCCCTTGCAGCACATCTTAAGCAACTCAACACGGAATACAGGAGGCTGTAAATTATATGATAAACGCTGACCAGATTCTAAACCGTACCGCGGCTATACTTAAGGTAACAGAACACATTGAACTTGAAGAAGCAAATGCAGTTCAGTTACATGATGCGATTTCCAGAGCATGTATGGAAGCTGTTACAGACACATGGATCGAGTCTGAAAACAAACGGCGCAATGGCCGTCAGGCATTTTATCTTTCAGCAGAATACCTCATGGGGCGCATGATTTTCAATAACCTTTACTGCATGAATATTCTCAACCAGGTTCGTGATCTTCTTGACGCACGAGGCGTTGATCTTGCCTGTCTTGAAGAAATCGAAGATGAGGCTTTTGGAAACGGAGGACTCGGCAGGCTTGCGGCTTGTTTTCTGGACAGCGCAGCCACACACTCGATACCCCTGACAGGATATGGTCTGCGTTATCGCTATGGGTTATTTAAGCAATCGTTTATTGATGGACGTCAAAAAGAAGCGCCAGATGACTGGTCCAAATATGGTGATCCATGGAGTATCCGGCGTCTTTCTGATGCTGTCATCGTGCCGATGAAAGGACTGCAGGTCCTGGCTGTCCCCTATGATATGCCCGTGATCGGATATGGTGCTAAGTTTATTGGCACGCTTCGCCTGTGGCAGTGTGAAAGCCTCCATGAGATTGACTTTATCTTCTTTAACAAGCAGCAGTATACAAAGGCAGTCGCAGACAAAAACAAAGCAGAAGATATTACGAAATTTCTGTACCCCAATGATGATACCCGTGAAGGAAAAATCATGAGAATACGTCAACAGTATGTTCTTGTGAGTGCTTCTCTCCAGGATATGCTGCGTCAGTATGAACTGAAGCATTCAGATGATTACCAGTATTTTGCAGCATTGCATGCTGTTCAGCTGAATGACACCCACCCGGTCATGGCTATTCCTGAGCTTATCCGGCTTCTTATGGAAAAAGGCGTAAGCTTCGACGATGCTTTTTCCATTGCGCAGAAAACGTTCTCCTATACCAATCACACTGTAATGCAGGAAGCGCTCGAAAAGTGGGATATCGCATTACTGAATGCTGTTTGTCCTGAGATTGTTCATATTATCCGTATGATTGATGCTCGGTTCCGTGAAGGCATGAAGCATACAGGCCATGAAGTTACACGGAACTGCTGCATTATCTGGGATCATCAGGTTCATATGGCTCAGCTTGCAGTTTATGCAACACATACAACCAATGGCGTAGCAGCGCTTCACACTGAAATATTGAAATCGGACGTGTTTAAAGACTGGTACGCTTTATATCCTGAGCGCTTCCAAAACAAAACTAACGGAATCACTCAACGCCGCTGGCTTGGCCTTTGCAACCCGGAACTGACCTCTCTTATTTCCTCCAGAATTGGAGACGGATTTCTCACGGACCTTACCGAATTACGGAAACTCAATTCACAGATTGATGATCAGCTGATCCAAGATTTTCGTATCATTAAACGACGGAAAAAAGAGGAACTTGCTGATCTGATCGATCATACCTGCGGAATCACAGTCAGCCCAGACATGCTCTTTGACACACAGGTCAAGAGACTTCATGAATATAAGCGCCAATCCTTGAATGCACTATCAATCATTGCGATTTATCACGGTCTGAAGAATGGTACCATTCATAATTTCACTCCGACCTGTTTCATTTTCGGCGCAAAAGCAGCTGCAGGATATGCACGTGCAAAGTCCATTATTCTACTCATCAATCGCATTGCAGAGAAAGTGAATCATGATGAATCTACAAACAGCCTTCTGAAAGTTGTTTTTCTGCCAAATTATAATTGCTCAATGGCCGAAGTGATCATGCCCGCCACAGATGTATCGGAGCAGATTTCACCTGCTGGTACTGAAGCAAGTGGAACAGGCAACATGAAGCTGATGCTCAACGGTGCTGTCACGCTCGGCACTTATGACGGAGCGAACATCGAAATCGTTCAGGAAGCTGGTCGTGAGAACAATTATATTTTTGGAGCAACCGTCGAAGAACTGAATGCAATCCGGGCCAATTATAATCCCAGAGATATCTATAATTCCAATCCTGTGATCAGGGATGCACTTGACAGTCTGATCTCTGATGAATTTGGCGAATTCGATGAAGGAATCAATGAATTCTATCATTCTATTCTGGACGGCGCCTCATGGCATAAGCCTGACCATTACTTCCTTCTCAAAGATTTCGATTCTTATCTTCACACAAAACTTCAGGCAAACGCTGATTACAATCAAACAACAGATGATTTTGCCCGAAAGTGTCTCGTAAATATCGCAAGTGCCGGCTTGTTCTCCTCTGACCGGACTGTTCGCCAATATGCAGATGATATCTGGCATCTTTAAGAGCAAAGAAAAAGGCCTAACGGCCTTTTTCTTTGCTCTTAAAGATTCAATTGCATTTTTTCATTTCCTTGAAGATCTTTCCAGATAAAGCTTCCGTCTTCCATTGTCATATATCCATGCCACGAGTTTCCCTTTGGAATGGAGACAGATCCTGGGTTCAGAATATGGATTCCTTCTTTTTCAGTGCAAAGAGGAACATGCGTGTGTCCATGCAGAAGAATGTCTCCTTTGTGGAGCGGTGGAATATGTGACTCGTTGAATATGTGTCCATGCGTTGCAAAAACCAGATGCTCTTTGGTCTCCAAAAGTGCATAGTCCGCCATTACCGGGAAGGGCAGAACCATTTGATCAACCTCGGCTTCACAGTTTCCTCGAACGCACAATATATCCCGGGCATACTCCGATAGCATAGCAATCACCTTTTTCGGAGCATATTCCTCCGGAAGATTATTGCGTGGTCCATGATAAAGCAGGTCTCCAAGGAGAAGTATTCGATCACACTGTTCAGATATAAATTGCTGAAGCATGATACGGCAATAAAAGGCAGATCCATGAATATCTGAAGCTATAAACCATTTCATCTTTTTTCTCCATTATGTTTCGAGCGCACCTTCTGGGGATTGCATATCGCAGATTTTCTTATACAGACCGTTCTTCGCAATTAATTCGGCATGTGTTCCCTGTTCCACAACTTTCCCTTTGTCCAGGACAAGAATCGTATCTGCGTGCATCAACGTCGTGATGCGGTGTGAGATCAAAATTTTTGTGCTGTGCTCTGGCATATTGTCAAGGGCAAGCCTGATCTTCGCATCCGTTTCTGTATCGACTGCAGACAGACTGTCATCAAGAATTGTAATTGGGGTATGGCGCATAAGAGTCTGGGCAATCGCCGTACGTTGTTTCTGTCCTCCGGATAATGTGACACCACGTTCCCCGACATCCGTCTCATAACCTTTGGCGAAATGCGTAACAGTCTCGTCCAGAGCAGCGATTCGGGCAGATTCGCGAATTTGTTCCATATCTGCACCAGCTTTTGTCATCGCTATATTTTCACCAAGGGTTTTTGAAAACAGGTATGGTTCCTGAAGAACAATGCCTACATGCTCCCTGACCCATTTACGATCCATACTGGCGATATCTTTTCCTCCAACGAGGATCCGGCCACTGTTATCCGGGAGATCATACAGACGGCATAGCAGATACATGAGCGTACTTTTTCCACTGCCTGTACTTCCAAGGATACCGGTAACTTTTCCCGCCTTTGCTGTAAACGATATGTCTTGAAGAACATCCGCATCATTCTCACCATAACGGAACGCAACATGTTCAAAAACAATATCCCCGGTCATATCTGGTTTATCTTCACCCTGGGTATTCACTTCCGAAGGTGCGTTCAGAATATACCGAATACGGTCTATGGATACTCCCGACCTGCTCATGCCCGAGATCACACGCCCAAGCATACGGACTGGTCCAGAAAGCATTGCACTGTATGATAGAAATGCGATATAGTTACCGACCGTCAATTCACCGGCCAAACAGTAACTGGCTCCAATGAGAAGAATCAAAAGAGTCTGCAGCCCTGAGATTGCATCACCTGTAGCCCAAAAAAGAGAAAGAAGATGCATCAGGTATTTCCAGAGTCCAGTGTATTCTTCGTTGGATTCTTCAAAACGTTTGCGTTCATAGTTTTCTCTGCCAAAAGCACGCACAACACGAACTCCCGTCAGATTCTCCTGGGCGACGGCAGAAAGATGGCCTTCCATTTCATCCACTTTCTGAAAACTAGCTTCTATCCGTATATGGAAAAAATAAGAAAAAAGAATAATGACGGGAATAAAACAGCAGACCATTAATGTTAACTTCCATGAAATCGAAAGCATGAAAGCTATGGAAAGAAGAATGCTGACCACCATTCGAATCAATGTTGTAATATGATCTGAAAGGAAGGAGCGAATCACGTCCACGTCACTCGTACAGCGCTGTATAATATCACCCGTATGATTCTGGTTATGCCAAGTCAAGGGAAGAGAAGTAATATGCCGATAAAGAAGTGTTCGGGTATTTTTGAGCATCCGTTCTTGTCCCTTAAAATTCATAACACGAAAAGCATAACGGCAAGATCCCGCCAGAAGTGCAATGGTCAGAATTGCCAAGGCGATCATTCCCAGATTGTTTCGCAGTCCTTCTTCTCCGCCAACTTTCGAGATAAGAGGATTTAAGAAGCCAGGTATGCTCACTTGACTTTCGCCGATAACTGCATCGACAGTAAAAGAGATAATCTTTGGATTGATTAGGTCAAGGAGGGAGGTCATCCATGCAAAAAGAACACTGGCAATGAAGAATCTCTTTGACCCATGAACAAGCCGAAGAAGGACACTGCCTCTGCTTGAAAGCGTTTGATCTTTCATTTGCTCACGCCCTTTCCATTGCCATATCGACCGAAATATCCGTAAACTGACGGGTAAACAGCTCGTAATAATATCCTTTTTGTGCCATCAGCTCCTTGTGTGTGCCTTTCTCAACAATTTTCCCATCTCGTACGGAAAGGATCATATCAGCATCAACCACGGTTGAAAGCCTGTGCGCTATCATAAAGCTTGTTCTTCCAGCTGTGACCGTCTTAATCGCTGCCTGTATTGTTTTTTCTGTTACTGTATCAACAGAACTGGTTGCCTCATCAAGGACAAGGATTCTTGGATCTGCAAGAATTGCGCGCGCAAAAGAGAGCAGCTGCCGCTCGCCAGTGGAAAGCATACCGCCTCCTTCGCCAACATCACTGTCAAGACGTTTTTCCATTTTTTCGACTACCTTATCTGCAGAAACAAGACGTAATGCTTGCCAGATTTCCTCATCCGATGCATCCGGCTTACCATACCGGAGATTTTCCCGAACCGTTCCAGAGAACAGATGCGGCGTCTGGAGGACATAACCAATATGACTGTGCAGCCACAACTGGGATCGCTCCCGTGCGTCTCTTCCGTCAATTAGCAGAGTACCTTTCGTCGGTTCATAGAACCTGCAAACAAGGTTGACCAGTGTTGACTTCCCTGCTCCAGTCTCCCCCACAATAGCAACTGAAGCTCCTCTGGGAACCTGCAGATTGAAATGTTCCAGAACAGGCTCATCACCATCGGGATACTGAAAAGTGACATCTTTGAACTCGACGTCCCCGCCAAGAGGTTCCCAGTTTTCTTTCTTGGGATGGAATGTATCACCATATTTTTCGATGACTTCCGGAGTATCAACAACGCAGCTCTCCGTTTCCATCAATTTCGTGAATCGTTCAATATTCACCTGAATGGTGGTCATCGCTGTGATCACATTAATACAGTTCTGAAGAGGCTCCATGATGCCAATTGCATATGACATAAACACGGAAAGAGTGCCCAGTTCCATCACTTTTTCTACTGTCAGCGTTCCACCTTTCCAGAGTACCAAAGCAAGTGCGGCAGAAGAAAGAAAAGAAACACCTGTTCCTATCAGCGTACTCGTTCTTCCAGCTCTTACAGATTCTTTTTCCATCTGCCGGGTATGCTGGGAAAACTCTTCATTCATGCGTTCTTCGACAGACAGCGTCTTGATTGCTCGAATGCCGGTAATTCCCTCATTAAAGTCACCTGAAATGGTGGAATTCAGCTCACGTACACGCCTGTTCTGCTCAATCAACTGCTTGCGGAAGAAGGTGACAATGACAACAGCAACCGGGACAAGTGAAAGGACAAGCAGTGCAAGACGCAGGTTGGTTGCAATCATAATGACAATAACGCAAACCACATAACTCCCACTCCAGACAAAGTCCATCAGCCGCCAGGATACAAACTCGCCGATTCTTCCAGAATCGCTCATCACTCTTGCATGAATGTATCCAACAGAATTCCTATTGAAATAGTCAAATGTCAATGTTTGCAGATGATTGAAACTTGCGTTGCGCAGATCCCGATTCAACCACAATTCCATTTTGGAGCACATAAAAGCAGAATAGTAATTATCCCACACTTGAAATGCAAGAACCAAAAAATACCCAATTCCAACCATCACCAGCGTATCGTTCGTCCCAAGTGCAAGATTATGGTTGATGATATGCTGATTAAACAAAGGATAAATAGAATCAATCAGGCTGCTGATAATTCCAAGAATCACCATAAGTACGATTTTCCCTGTGTACGGCCTTACATAGGGAAGAATATTGGGAATTCCAAAAAATCGCATTTTCTTATTTTCAGTCCGCATAAAGACCTCTCTATAACTCGTTGTAAAGCATAGAAGCACTCAACACGCAAAGAAGGTGCAAGAGAGCGTATTTCATCAGATTTATAGGAGAGCGAGGAGTCTTTCCCGTATTGGATCCAGTCTCTGGTCGGAAATACCAAAATCCATTTCTCGGTAGCTCCACGCTGCCCTCCCGATACCAAAGGCTTCAAATGATGCATGAATTGCACTGTACCATTTCAGCTGATCCTCAGGCATTGTACGATCAATGACCCCATATTCACCACAATAAAGCTTCACATGACGCTGCCGTGCTATTTGAACTGCCTTTTCAAAACGATGCATAAAATAGTCTGCGCCAAGCGGCTTCGTCAGATCCAGCCCATCAAAGTCATGAGCTTCTTTTTTCATAAACTCTTCAGTTGCGGCCTTCAGTGTCGATGCAGGTTCATCAATGGATATCCGAAACGCATTGTTCATGCCAGAAACCCACGGTGCACCTTGATGTGTGAAGATGATTGGATCATAGCAGTGAAAATTGTAAACCACATATTGATCATATGGCTCTTCGAGATCAGCCAGTGCTTCAATGCTGTTATTCCAGTATCCGCCCACAAGAATCGGAATATCCGGAGCATAGCGCCGAATTCTC
>ONVN01000151.1 GCA_900321295.1 uncultured Eubacteriales bacterium | reverse complement strand
CGCTGCCGAACACAACCACTTTGCCGCCAAGTTTTTGTAGCCGTCCAAAGGCATGGTGCAGGTATGCAGCGATGCTTTCCTGGGTGGTTTCGGGATTGAGCAGTTCGATGGATCTGGGGAACAGCACATTAAAGGAGTGTGCAGGAATGGAAGCTGCTTTCACCTTTGCCCAATTTGCTTCAAACTCTTCCTCGGTCCACTCGGCAGCTGCAGTGACAGGGGGCTCGATATAGTCAAAGCCAGCCAGTGCAACTTCATCAATACGGTCAATTTTCGCGCAGAATCCAATTTTCATTTTTGTCATTTCCTTTCCGTATATTATTTACATGGGGTGTACACTATGCCAATTCAAAAGCGCTCTGTTTTGTTCTTTCAGCAGGTCCGCCTGTAATTCATGTGTCGGGGCGAAGCAACCATTCATTGCTGTTCAGCTTTTGATTCCTTGCTGCTTCTCCCGGCTTTTCTTCCACACATTTTCAAACCATAAATCCCTTTCCGGAATCGGACGGGCTGGCACTCGGGTGCTTTCTGCCGCGGATGTCATCAGCACCCCGCATGCATTGCTCTGTTCCTCTGCGGCAAAGAGCATGGCGGAGAGAACGGCACGCTGGGTCAGCAGGAGATCTTTCAAGAGCAAAGCCTGGGGAATATCGTCTGTTTTGAAGGAAGTACAGGATAAAGCGGATTCCACCAGGGCTTTCAGCTTCCGCATGCCTGTGTTTTCCCGCTGGAAAGCAGCGATCCTCGTCATCTCTTTCCGAAACGCTTCCGGATTCCCGGAAGGCAGGGAAAAGGGAAGAAACGGCAAAGAGGCGGAGGAAATGGTACGCTGGTTCGTCATAATATGCTCAGCGGCCCGCATCGATCCGACCTGCGTGGAATTGAGCGCCGAACCGCCAGGACGCTTCCGTCCAAAAGTCCCGGCAGCTTCCCCGCATACATATAAACCAGGCACACACGTCTGCCAGTGAGAATCCACAGCAATGCCGCCATTATGGTGCTGCGCACAGACACGGATTTCCAGGGGTTCCTTCTCAAGATCGATGCCATGATCAAGATACAACCGAACGGCGGGTTCATTCATGGTGCAAAGCCGTTCAAAAGGCGTTTCCTGAGTTGCACCACTGCTTTTCAGATAAGCAGCGGCTTCGGCGGAAAGATTGTCCCATGACCATCCGCGGGGATTATGACGATAGTCCAGATAGACATGACGTCCTAAATCGTTTTCCGCCTTCACCAGGATGTCCACCTGGCTGGAGCCCGGTACTTTGTATGCATCATATGGCCACTGGTAACCTTTCAGAAAGGTGAATGCAATTGCCTGGGTTTCGCCCAGAGCATCAGCCAGGAATTCCCTTTCGGTGCCCTTGTCATCCACGGAGATGTACCGGGGAATGACTTGCTGATAGCTGCCACTCAGATTCCAGCGGAACTTCACAGAAGCCAGTCCATACTGCCAGCAGTCAAGATTGGCGCCTTCAGCGCCAGCTTCCAGAGCCAGCCCGCTCATGCCATGCTGGCTTTCAGGGTAGACCCGGTCCTGATAAATATGGGCCGGACCGCCCGTGCAGAGGACAAGGTTGGCACAGCGGATGCGCATCCATTCTTTTTCTTCTTTCAGATATACATCCAGAGCAGCTACACCGGTTTTATCTGTGACAATCCGGGCCGCAAGGGCACGATCCAGGATTTCGATTCTTCTCGCCCGGACGGAGGCTTCCAGTGCTTCGGTCATATACCTGCTGGTCAGTGGCCCGGCTGAGGTTGCCCGGCGGCGGGTATCATGATCTGTCTGATAGCCTACATATTCACCGAACTCATTGACGGGAAAGGGGACACCCAGGGCACAGAGCTTGAAAAAACAGGCAGCAGAGGAAGCGGCTTCGCAAAGAGCATTGTCACCGTTCACATCCGGATAGGCAAGAGAACGGGCCAATTCACCCACACTGTCAGCCTCATCGCCTCCAAGAGACAGCTTATAGTATGTCTGCTTGTCGCTTCCGGTATTGCGGGATGTTCCACAGTTCATCCCTTCTGTGACCAGCAGCAGGCTTTTTTCTCCCCGTGCGGCCAGGGTGTCTGCGGCATTCAGCCCGGCGCAGCCAGAACCAATCACCAGCGTGCGATATGCAGCTTCCCGCAAGCAAAGGCCCCCTTTCTGTACTTTTGAAATGATTGCGGTGCTGAAGAGCATTTCATCTGAAAAAATGGAAGACACGAGCAGAAGAACAGCAATCTTTGGATCAGGGTGGGATACAGGCTTACAGCCGGCGTAGGGAAAAACCGCCGTCTGCGTTCAATACCTGGCCTGCAGAATAATCCAAAAGACCGCTGGCGCAGGCAAGGACCATTTTTGCAACGTCTTCCGGCTGCCCGAACCTGGGCACTGGCAGCAGACCGTCTGCAATCAGCCGGTCGTATTTCTCGTGTACAACCTTGGTCATGTCGGTATCGATGATGCCTGGACGAATTTCGAACACCGGGATACCTTCCCGTGAAAGCCGGTCAGCGAAGAGCTTGGTCACCATGCCGATTCCGGCCTTGCTGATGCAGTATTCGCCACGGGAAGTACTGGAAGTGTAAGCACTCAGGCTTCCAATATTGACGACCCGGGGGTGATAATCCGGAAGACCGGCCTGCATCTGCTGCAGCATTTCTTTCGCAGCGGCCTGGCACATGAAGAGGGTTCCCTTCAAATTGATCCCGATGACCCGGTCGAAGCTTTCTTCTGTCATCTCAAGAATGTCCTGGCGCTTCAGAGGGGCGACCCCGGCGTTGTTGACCAGCAGGTCCAGACGTCCATAGGTTTTGCATACATACCGGACCGCAGCTGTTCTGTCCGAAGCGCTTGCTATATTGCAGGGGAAATAATCACAGGAGACGGGCAGACGGTCAGGCCGTTCTTTTTTTGTACCCGAATACACCACGGTCCATCCGTTCTCTCGCAGCAAATCCGCAATCCCGCGTCCGATCCCTCTGCTGGAACCTGTCACAAAGGCTGTTTTCACAGATGATACACCTCCCGGTCCCTCACAATGCAGCCGGCGGGCGTTCCGGCGCGGAGCAGGGCAGCACATCCGCCACAGGTGATGCATACATGTCTGGGGTCGATCTGTCCCTGCTCCCTGAGTTCATGCACGAAATCAGGGTCAGCAAAGGCCATACGGCCAAAGCCTGCCATGGCACAGTGGCCTTCCTTCACCATGCCGGCGGCAAGATTGCCCGCATACTGGCGAAGGTAAGAAAAAGCACTTCCCAGGACCGGAAGTTCCGGCATGGCATGCTGAATCTCACTGACACCGTACATCATCCGGCTTTCTCCTTCGAGAGGGTGCTCGTCCGGAACATAATTGCCATGGTCATAGGGCCGGTTCACATGCGGATTCTTATAGGGATTGCCCATGGTTACATTGATGAGGGGCAGCTGGAACTCTGCTTTCAGCTCGCTGATCAGCCGGATGGCTTCCCGTAGATCCGGTTTCAGTCCATCCTGTTCATTGACGCCAAATCCAAATGGATATGGGAAGCCGTCATAGATGTTCATCCGGCTGGTCAGGAAGAAACCGGAATCCCTGATGGCAGATTTCGCAGCGCGGTAGCAGTTCTTCAGAAAGCGGGTACGGTTTTCAAAACATCCGCCATAACGTCCGGGACGGGTATAGGCGGACAGCAGTTCGCAGGCCAGATAACGATGGCAGCATTTCACATCCATTCCATCAAAACCAGCCTGCTGGCACAGGCGGGCAGTTTGCGCATAGGCTTCTTCAAAGCGTTTCAGATCATCGTCAGAAACGGTACGGCCTGAGGGCAGGGGCGTATCTTCCAGCGGGGGACAGGAATAGGCGATCATGGGCTCCGGGAACCCGTGGGGCTTGGAATAGCGTCCCGAATTGGTAGCCTGCATGACGATGACCGGGGCGTATCCATTTTCCCGCAGGGAGATTTCCCGAATCTCGTCAGTCAGGCGATGAAAGGCGCTGACGTTTTTCTCCGACAGAAACAACTGATGGACGGACGCCCGGCCTTCGGGGACGGTTGCGACTGCTTCAAACCAGATCAGACCAGGACCTGCTTTGGCAAAACGATGATACCGGCGAATGGTATATTCTCCCGGTGCACCGCCTTCCGTTCCGTCGGTGCCTTCCATCGGCTGGAAGGCGATACGGTTATCGGCAGTGTGTGTGCCAAGTGTCAGAGGCTGAAAAAGAGCGGACGTATCCGAAGAAAGTGGAAGAAAAGCATGCAGTTTTTCCGCCTCCTGTTTCAGGACGCCGATTGTGGGATAATGAAATGTGGCATGTTGCATGACGGAACGCTCCCTTGATTGTTTCATATCACCATGATACAATCAATCCACAAAAAAGAATCGACTTTTTCAGCTTCATTTTATGTAATTTCGATTTTGGGAGTGATTGTGATAGCTTTTGAAATCAAATACAGTGAGGAGCCGATTTCCCATGGGATGCATACCCATGCCTATTATGAACTGCTGTATGTTTTATCCGGGGAAGTGAATATGATAATTCGGGGCAAGGAATATCTGTGCGGTTCTGGGTCACTGGTCTTTCTAAATCCCTTTGACGAGCATGCCTCCAAGCCAACGGCACTTCCCTATAAACGGTATTATCTGCTGATTCCGCAGACACAGCTGAAAGCATTTCATAACGATGTGCTGCTGCTGTCCGTTTTTCGGTTCCATGGGGAGCAGTTTCCTTATGTCATTCAGGCGGGAGATTCCAAACCCTGGTTTGATCAGTTATTCTCCATGTTAAGAACAATTCATCAGAAGGGCGGCCAATACGCTGATACCCGCATTGAAGCGCTTATGACCCTGATTCTGACGGATGCCCAGGCCCGGCGTCCGGACATGTTCCTTCCATCAAATCAGCTGTCTTTTCTGCCGATCCAGGATATTCTGAATGAACTGGATGTATCGCTGGACAAACCGTTTTCTCTGGAACAGCTTGCAAAAAAGTATCATGTATCCCCAAACTGCCTGTCGGTTCATTTCAGGCGTTCCATTGGATTGAGCCCGATGCAGTATGTGACGCAGAGCAGGCTTGCCCGGGCCCAAATGCTGCTGAGCCATTCGGAAATCCCTGTAACGGGAATTGCACAGCAGTGTGGTTTCCCGGATGTAAGCAATTTTGTGCGACGTTTCCGCAGTCAGTTCCATTGTACCCCTCTGCAGTTCCGGCGGCAGAAAAAAGAGGATAGGGTGTAAGGAGTCTCTGCGGACAGGGTCCTGGCATGTCTTCCGAGATATTCAGAGTTCAAGGATGTCTGCTTCTGGAGAAGAATATCGGTGACCGAGCACATTTCGCCAAGCTGCAGAAGAGAAGAGCAGCCCGTCAGGGAAAAAATAGGTTTTCTGCGCAGGTATGACCCCTTATGCCTGCATGCCCAGATTCTGGCATTCTTGACAAAAGATAGGAATCATAGTATATCCAGACTGTTCAGAGAGAATCCACCTTGATGCCTCCGGGCAGATAGAATGGATTTCTCATTTTTTGAAAGCAAGGGAGATTTGAATTGCGATGGATAAGCAGACTTTGATCATCACAGCGGGTGCAATCCTGCTGGTGATGAATTGCCTTTCCTTTTCGCTTATGGCCTATGACAAGCGATGTGCAGCAAAGGGAAAATGGCGTGTCCCGGAGAAAACACTGTTTCTGGTGACCGGCCTGTTTGGGGGGCTTGGCGGTGTGCTGGGCATGCAGATTCTGCGGCATAAAACAAAACACTGGTATTTCAAAGTGTTTTTCCCGGTGATGCTGATTCTTCAGATCGTTCTGCTTGTCATCGCTTTCCGTGCACTCGGATAACGGAATGAGTGGCAGATGCACGAAGGCTTCAACCGGGAATGGCAGGGATGACAGATGGAGAAAGAATATGAAGCAGTCCGGATCCGCAATGCTTCATCAGAGGATGCGAACCAGCTCATGCAATGGTGGAATGATGGGCGTGTGATGGAGCATGCTGGCTTTCCGAAAGGACTCGGCATCACAGAAGAGAGAATCTGCCGGCAGCTTGCATCGGACAGCGATGCGACAGGACGGCATCTCATCATCCTGTATAATAAAGTGCCTGTCGGAGAAATGAACTACACCCGCAGGGAT
>ONVN01000224.1 GCA_900321295.1 uncultured Eubacteriales bacterium | reverse complement strand
GTTTACCCTTGAGCTGGCTGTCCGCAATACCGGTTTCCTTCCCACCTCTGCCTCTCAGCAGGCCGTACTGCATGGATTCGGTAATGATCTGACCCTGATGGTGCGCTCCGGAAAAAAGGAGGAGACCTGCGCTCTTCTTCCGCTCGATGGTTTTTCATCCCGCCGTGTCCTGATCCATGTTCATGGCCGTAAAGGACAGAAAGTCCATCTTCGGCTTTCTGCCATCAGGGCAGGTGCTGTGGAGACAGACTGCATTCTCCCATGAACGCTGTGTCCAGCAACCCAAATATCCATCAGGAGGCGGTTCTTATGGAGACAATTTCACAGATTCCTGCGGATTATCCTTACTCTTTCACAGGAACAGGACAGGTCCGCATCCAGGGGCAGACCTGTCCCTATCAGGTCATCTGCGAAGACTTCCCGATTGCGTATGCAGATGGGCGAGTTATTGCCTCTGTCTTCTCCTACAGCTATCGGCTTCCCGGAACAGAACGTCCGGTGCTGTTTATTTTCAACGGTGGTCCCGGTTCTCCGTCCACCTGGCTCCAGATGGGTTTTCTGGGTCCGCGCCTTGCTGCTCCGGATGAACATGGGATGCCGCGGGCTGGTGCGCCATATGCCCTGCGGGATAATCCGGACTGTCTGCTGGACCTGTGTGACCTTGTCTTTTACAATCCGCCCGGCGCCGGTTACAGCCGGCTCTTCCATGTTCAGGATGAACCACTGGTTTTCGGAGATCATGCCGATGCCGATGCTGCGGCTGTTTTCATCCGTTGCTGGCTCAGGAAATATGGAGAAAAGCGGCCCATCTATCTGCTCGGGGAAAGCTTCGGTTCCACAAGAGCCTCCCTGCTGGCATACAGACTTTCGGATCTCCCACTCAAAGGTGTTCTCCATGTCGGTCCGGGCATTACCGGAGAAGAGACAATTCCCCGCTCCATCAAAGACCTAATTCCGTGCAGTGCCACCCGATGGTTCCATGATGCATCTCCGGACAAACCTTCGCTTCAGGAAGCCCTTGCCCCCGTCCGTCAATTCCTGTACCATGAATATTTTCCTTCCCTGTGTATCGGTTCCATGCTTTCCAATTCCGAGTATCATCACTGTGCAGAAAAGCTGGCAGCCTATACCGGCCTGCCTGCCGACTACTTCCTCACCCATGACCTTAAACTGAACCGTGCGGATTTCAGAAACATGATTCTTGCGGAAAAGGGACTCAAGGTCGGCAGCTTTGACACCCGCTTTACCCTTCCTCTGGATGCAGACGGCGATCCGACGCTGGCGCGTTTTGACCCGGCCATGTCAGCATCGGCGCGGCTTTATGACAAAGAACTTGGCCTCTCACTTGTCCGTCCTTTCCGTGAGAATTCCTTTGATGCTTCCTCTGCGTTTCTCTGGCCGTTCAATGCAGAGGAAGATATGGAAGGGCTTGGAGGAAACTGGTATCCCATGCTGATGACGGTGGCCGAATCCGTCCGTCTGGCCTACGAATCCAATCCCGCTCTGCGCTTTTTCTTTGCCACAGGGTTATATGACACAGTGGCCACGGTTGAAAACACTCGTTTCGCTGTATCCCACACCCATGTTCCGCTGGATCACGTGGAACTGCACGAATATGAATCCGGTCACGCTGTTTACGCTGACGAAACTTCGCGTCATCAGCTTGCCCTGGATATCCGACATTTTATGACGGAGGATCATCATGAACCTGCCTGAACCATTTTCCTGTGAGGTTTTCTCACCTGTCCGTTTTGAAAAGGATCATGAAATGACCCTGCATGGAAACGTGATCCGCTTCCGCTCGGTCTGTGAAGACACCGTGTTTTATTCTCCCGAGGAAAATCCGGAGGCCTCTCTCTTCACGATTTCCTATGAGCGCATGGATTCCGATAGGCAGCGTCCCGTCCTCTTTCTGTGGAATGGAGGCCCCGGTTCCGCAACATCCACACTGCATCTCGAATGCTTCGGTCCCTGGCTGATGTCCCAATCCGATGACGGTACACCCGCCTATGGTCTTGAAGAAAACCCTGACTGCCTTCTTGACATCTGCGACCTGGTATTCGTCGATCCGGTCGGTGTCGGTCTCTCACGTCTGCTGAACCCTCAGAAAGCTTCCAAATACTACAATGTTGACGGAGATGCACGCTCTGTTGCCTTTACCATAGTGGAATGGCTCCGGCGCAGGAACCGTTTTGACAGCAGCGTCCATATCTGCGGAGAAAGCTATGGCACGGTCCGTGCCTGCCGTGTGCTGGCTGAGCTTGGACGCAGCCCCATGTCTGAAAGCAGGATGGTTTTGGGAATACCCGTCAGTACCGTCACACTGATTGGCCTCGCCACCTCAGAAAACGGCTCGGACATTGATTCCACCCTTGCACTGCTGCCTGCCATGGCCGCGACGTCCTGGTATCATCGCCATAACGGAGACATGTCCAGTCAGGAAAGAGATGCATTTGTTGCCTCCGCATGGGACTTCGGACGTCAGGAGCTTCTCAGTGCCTATTTTTCCGGGGATGACCTTTCTCCCCGCCAGGAAGCTGAACTGAGCCGCCGTCTTGAATTCTACACCGGGCTTTCCCATGATTACTGGGGCGCCCATCATCTCCATCTGGGCAGTGTGCGTGATTTCATGACCCAGTCACTTCCTGGTTTTACCCTCGACCTGTATGATGCACGGAAATGTGTCCCGGAGGGCACTCCATACAATGAAATCGGGAGCAGCAACACACCCATCCTGGTGATGAACGGACTCCTGCTGCCTCGGCTCGGGTTATCCCTTCAGCGGCTGTATTACACAGGAAATATCAATGTCAATCTTCAGTTTCAGTATGCTACGGAAGACCTTGAAGGCGGAAAGCGCACGCATCTTCAGTGCCTTCGAGACAGCATGCTTGCCAACCCGCACATGCAGGTGCTGTTTGCAAGCGGCCTGTATGATCTGTGTACCTATGCAGGAAACACACGGTATTGTGCTGCCCATGCGCATCTTCCAAAAGACCGGGTTCTTGTACGGGATTATCCCGGCGGACATGGCGTTTATTCCAGCCAGGAAGGCCGCCTGCGTTTCCTCAATGATCTTCGCAGCATGATCTTGAAAGGACGGTAATTTTCATGTTTCTGGAACGCATTTCTTACCCTGAGGTGCAGGCATATCTCCAGAAAAGCCAGACAGTTCTTCTTCCGGTCGGCAGTCTTGAGAACCATGGAAAACACATGCCGCTGGGTACGGACACCCTGATTCCTGAGCATCTCTGCGACCTGGTTGACGCGGCATTTCCCGATCTGCTGATTGCGCCGCCTCTGCATTACGGTGCAACTGAAGACCTCCGTGGCTTTCCAGGAACGATTTCCATCGGTGTGGAAGGACTCCGTATTCTGCTGACCACAATTCTTGATCAGCTGTTTGACTACGGCTTCCGCCGGTTCATCATTCTCAACGGCCATGGTGGCAACAGCAAATCCATTGATCAGGCCGGCATGCACCTGTATCACCGTGGGGCATATCTTGCCTGTCTGAATTGGTGGCTGATTGCGGGACAGTTAAATGCCGAGTGGAAAGGCGGGCACGGAGGCGGTGAAGAAACAGCTGCGATCCTCGCTGTGGATCCCTCGCTGGTACATCAGGCATTCATTCATCTTCCGGAGAATATGCGCAATGATGTTTCGGACGAACTCCCTTCCTACAGCTGGACAAGTGTCCTCTTTCAAGGCGCATCCGTAACGATCCCGCGGCCTGTGTGCTCAATCACCGATAACGGCTGGCTGGCGCATGGCATGGGTTCTGATGCTCCATCCCGTGCCACCGAAGCCATGGGGCAGGAAATGATGACTGCCATGTGCCGTTACATCTGTGACTTTGCCAAGGCTTTTTCCCGGGCTCCGCTGCCAGGGAATCCATAATCCGCCCTTATGCCGGGCGGTTTTCCGGAGGGTAATCATGTACGAATTAGTTCAGGTCAGCACGCATACCTATTACATTGAAAGTCCCGCCAAAATAGGCCTTGTCGAGTTCCAGAATGGGAACGTCTGCCTCATCGACAGCGGGAATGATAAATCCGCCGGAAGAAAAGTGCGTCAGACCCTCGATGCACACGGCTGGAAACTGCAAAGCATCTATAATACACATTCCCACGCGGATCATATCGGTGGAAATCAGTATCTGCAGAGCCAGACTGGCTGCCGGATCTATGCACCGGGGATTGACTGTGCCTTTACCTGTCATCCTGTACTGGAACCATGCTTTCTTTATGGAGGTTACCCACCGGAAGAGCTTCAGCACAAGTTCCTTATGGCCCAGGAAAGCACTGCATCCAGCCTGACACAGGAGGATCTACCCGAGGGTTTTGAGATGATCCCCCTTCCCGGGCACTGTTTTGATATGGTTGGATTCCGGACACCCGATGACGTCGTATTTCTTGCCGACTGTCTTTCAAGCCGTGAAACCCTCGACAAATATGGAATTGGTTTTACTTATGACATTGCTTCCTATCTCCAGACCCTTGAACGCGTCCGGGAGATGAAGGCTGCACTGTTCATCCCCTCCCATGCCGCTCCAACAGACAGCATTGCGCTGCTCGCCGAATACAATATTACCAAAGTACTGGAGACGGCGGACTGCATTGTCAGTCTGTGCAGGGAACCGGTCTCCTTTGAGCTTCTTCTGCAGAAACTCTTTTCTGTCTATGGGCTGACCATGAACATGGAGCAGTATGCCCTGATCGGAAGTACTCTCCGTTCCTATCTGACCTGGCTCAAAAGCTCGGGCCGGGTCGAATCCTTCTTTGAAAACAATCTTCTGTTTTGGCGGCAAAGCTGAAACAGACAGCAGACAGAAAGGAATCTCACGGTATGGAAAAACGATTTACGGGAAAAGTTGTTGTCATCACCGGTGGTGCCCATGGTATTGGAAAAGCCACTGCTGAAGCCTTCCGCCGGGAAGGTGCTTCTGTGTGCATCATCGATACACAGCCCGGAAGCTGGTTCGTCGGTGACATCAGCAGTAAGGAAACGCTCGAACGCTTCGCATCCCAGGTCACATCAGAATATGATCACGTGGATGTTCTGGTCAACAATACACCACCGCCCATGCAGGGTATCGGGAACTGCACCTATGAGATGTTCGAAAAAGCCCTCCGCATCGGTGTCACTGCTCCATTCTATCTGACCAAGCTGTTTCTTCCCTTTTTCCGTGATGGCGCGTCTGTCATTAACCTATCCTCCTCGCGCGACAGGATGAGCCAGCCGCAGACAGAAAGCTATACTGCGGCCAAAGGAGGAATCGCTGCTCTCACCCATGCGCTTGCTGTCAGCCTCTCGGGAAAAGTACGCGTGAACAGTATTTCCCCGGGCTGGATCGATACGACCGGTTCCGAATTCACCGGACCTGACGCCGTCCAGCAGCCGGTCGGAAGGGTCGGAAAACCCGAAGATATTGCTGAACTGATTTTGTTTCTCTGCAGTGACAGTGCCGGTTTTATCACCGGGGAAAACATCTGCGTCGACGGTGGTATGACCAGGCTGATGATCTATCACGCTGATCATGGGTGGTCATACCAGCCAGAAAACTGAATTCAAAAAAGGTGGAACAGTCCGTCATCCTGCTGTCCCACCTTTTTTGGTTCTTTTCTGATGTGATCAGATCTTCAGCTGTTCAACAACATCCACACCGAGCCTACGCAATAATGCCTGTGCGTCTGCAAACTGGTCCGTCCATGTCAGCATCACCGGACGGTGTGCATCAATACCTACAATCCCCTTGTTGCCATGTTCACCGGCTATTTTCCAGAATGCTTCATGCGGATAACCCAATCCATGGGTATTGTTCATGGCCCTGTAATGATTTCCCAGGAGATTATATTCCAGGGGAATATTGAGCTTTTTCGCTTCTTCGCAGATGGTTTCTGCCATCCTCAGACATGCATCATCCAGAATCTGATAGTTGCCCCAGGCCATCTCCGGATGGGCAAGATATACGAACATCCCGCTCTGCAGGCCGGCAATCGTCGTTTCGGCATAACGTTTGAGATCATCTTCGTTTTTACTCTGTACGAAAAAATGGTTGATTTCATCTGCCTGAGAAGCATGGTTGCCAAGAATGAAGTAATCCAGTCCGTATTGTTCTTTGATTTTCTTCAGCCAGGGATAAAACTGTGGAAATGGTTCACATTCAAGCCCAATCAAAATCTCGATACGGTCTCCGTATTTTTTCTGCAAGGAACGGATCGAAGAAACATAATCGCCCAACTGGCTTTCGTCCATGCGGATATTGCTCACAAATCCGTTATCATAAGGCCATGGTGTGTGGTCCGAAAACCCCAGCGTTTTGAATCCCTGTTCAATGGCAGTGATCACAAATTCTTCATCCGTTCCAAGAGCATGCTTGCATCTCATGGTATGTGTGTGGTAATTACGCATGACATTTCCCACGGTTTTTCCTCCATTTCCTAGCGCCGACACTGCACAAGTCTGCCTCTTTAGACGCTTTTTCCTGCACTGGGATTCCTCCCGGCCGTGCTCCAGGACGTAACGATAGCACAATCGACTTTTACCGTCAATTGTAATCGTTCCACAATAAAACGCTTTCTTTTCATGGACCAGCTTATCCGTTTCAGGAATTGCCAGATCTCGTTCTCACCCAAAAAGCAGGCATCTGTTTTCCATCCGGATACAGATTGCCTGCTCTTTGTTGATTTGCCCGGAAAACGGATCACCATCCCCGGTCATACGGATCACATTACATCAGCTTACGGAACATTTCTTCAAACTGTTCAAGCGTAGCAGGACGCGGATTGCCAGGTGCACATGCATCGGCAGCAGCAGATGCGCACAGGAAAGGCAGATCCTCTTCCTTCAGTTTGTCAAGTTTGACGGGAATGCCGACATCAATCGACAGCTGACGGACAGCATCCACGGCAGCCTTGCGGTAGGTGGGCTGATCCATGCCCTCGGTGTTCACACCCAGCGCTTCCGCGATGGCCTTGAACTTTTCACCGGTGTATTCTGCGTTGAATTCCATAACGATCGGAAGCATCATGGCACATGCAACACCGTGGGGTGTGTCATAGACTGCGCCAAGGGTGTGAGCCATGGAGTGTGCAATACCCAGACCAACATTGGAATAGGCCATAGCCGTCACATACTGGGCCAGAGCCATGCCTTCGCGGCCATCAGGATCATTCTGAACAGCCTTGCGCAGATTTGCGCCAATCAGCTTGATGGCTTCCAGGTTCAGGCAGTCAGCCAGTTCCCAGGCCGCGGCTGTAGTATAGCCCTCGATGGCATGGGTCAGAGCATCCATACCCGTGGAAGCGGTCAGTCCTTTCGGCATAGAAGCCATCATGTCCGGATCAACCACAGCAACATCCGGAATATCGTTCGGGTCAACACACACGAACTTGCGCTTCTTTTCAACATCCGTGATAACATAGTTGATGGTTGATTCAGCACCGGTACCGCCCGTGGTGGGAACAGCAATGGTGAAAACTGTGCGGTTCTTGGTGGGTGCAACGCCTTCGAGAGACCGAATATCAGCGAACTCAGGGTTATTAACCACAATACCGATTCCCTTGCCGGTATCCATGGAGGAGCCGCCGCCAATGGTAATCATGAAGTCAGCGCCGGATTCCTTGTAGGCCTTCACACCGTTCTGAACGTTTTCAATCGTGGGATTTGGCTTGATATCCGTATACAGGGCATATTCAATGCCATTCTTTTCAAGCAGATCCGTCACTTTGGCAGTCACGCCGAATTTCACCAGGTCAGGGTCAGAAGCAACAAAAGCCTTTTTGAAGCCTTTGGAAGCAATGATACCCGGGATCTCATTGATCGCACCATGTCCATGATACGAAGTACCATTGAGAACAAAACGATTGACACCCATAGGAAAGACCTCCTGTTTTCTTTTTTCCAGTTTTTTCATTCATACAGGGCAAGTCAGAAGATGTCTTATCCTGTTTCATGTTTCCCTGTATGCCTGTTAAAATTTTATCATATCCGTATTTTATTAGCAATCTTTTCTTCCCGCTGCAATATCAGCTTTATTCTATTTATGTTCGTTTTTTGATTCCATCAGGTTGAAAAAAAGCCGTTTCGCTTCTTGACACGACATGTGCAGTTGGCTACACTGTCCTCGGTTTCCCTGAATTTCATTCCGTGGAAAGATAGGAAGGGAGGAAGCAGAGCGCGGTCTCTGCAGCTTTTCATGAATATTCCAAATCATTTTGAAAACCTTCAGGTACTCCATGAGAACACGATGGCCAACCGGGCATATTACATTCCCGCTTCAGTCCCGATGGCAGATCCTGTCATGCGCCGTGAAGAGTCTGATCGTTTTCAGCTGCTTTCAGGCACATGGCAATTCCGTCTCTTTGATTCACCCGATGACGTTGTGCCGTTCCAGACCGGAGAGCTTCCTGAAGGATTCAGGCCTCTTCCTGTCCCTTCATGCTGGCAGAATTATGGATATGATCTGCACCAGTATACCAACGTCCGCTATCCTTTTCCCTGTGACCCGCCCCATGTTCCCCATATGAATCCCAGCGGAGCTTACCGCCGTACATTCAGTTATCATGCAGATGCTGCCACCCCGCGTGCCTACCTGGTCTTTGAAGGAGTCGACAGCTGTTTCTATGTGTGGATCAATGGCACCTACATCGGCTACAGTCAGGTGTCCCATTCCACCAGTGAGTTTGATGTAACGGAAAGCCTCCATGAGGGAGACAATGAGATTGCCGTTCTGGTGCTCAAATGGTGTGACGGCAGCTATATGGAAGACCAGGACAAGTTCCGTATGAGCGGTATCTTCAGGGATGTTTATCTGCTCAAACGCCCTGAAGAAGGGATTTTTGATTTCTTTGTACATCCTTCCATTCAAGGTCTTGTTCAGGTCGACTTCACCTTCCGTTCCTCTCCCATGGCTGTGCATGCAGAGATTCTCGATGCTGAAATGCAGGTTGTGGCAGAAGCCGATGGAACCACTTCCCTTTCCTTGCAAATTCCCTCTCCGGTCCTCTGGAATCCGGAAAGCCCCTATCTGTACACCATGCATATCAGTTGCTGCGGCGAAGTAATCACCGAAAAAGTCGGTCTGCGCAGCATTCGGGTCCATGACGGTGTGGTAGAGCTCAATGAACGTCCTTTCCTCTTCCGTGGTGTCAACCGACACGACAGCGATCCGCAGACCGGTTTCGTCATTTCTCTCGACCAGATGATGAAAGACCTCACCGTAATGCGTATGCATAATATCAACGCGATTCGCACCAGCCATTACCCCAATGATCCGCGGTTCACGCAGTTGTGTGACCGTTATGGTTTCATGGTAATCGGTGAAGCAGACAATGAAAGCCATGGCATGAATCGTGCCTACCTCTCCCAGGCCCAGAAAAAACAGGGGATCCAGAGCCATAAGATTTGGAACCGCGGCATTGCCAACAATCCCGAATGGACAGAAGCGACCTGTGACCGCGTTCAGCGTTCGGTTACCCGCGACAAGAACAGGCCCTCGGTTGTCATCTGGTCCATGGGAAACGAGTGCGCCTATGGTTGTACCTTTGAAGCTGCACTCCGCTGGACCAAGGAATATGATCCCAGCCGCCTGACGCATTATGAAGCGGCACGCTATACGGAAAACCCTGGCAGTCATTCCTATGAAGATCTGGATCTGTACAGCCGTATGTATCCTTCCCTTGAGGAAATCCGGCAGTACTATGAGGGGACGCCGGACGGCAGCCCGGTCGACTATTTTGCCTATACTTCCAAAAAGCCTTATATTCTCTGCGAATACAGCCATGCCATGGGAAACGGCCCGGGAGATATGGAAGAATACCACGAACTCATGGAACGCTACCCGGGGTTCTGCGGTGGCTTTATCTGGGAGTGGTGTGATCACGCCATCGACGAAGGTGTTCTCGAAGATGGACGTCATCGTTATCTGTACGGCGGCGACCACGGTGAATTCCCGCATGACGGCAACTTCTGCATGGACGGACTGGTCTATCCGGACCGCCATCCTCATACAGGCCTCAAGGAATACTGGGAAGTCAACCGTCCTATCCGTGCAAGCTTTGACGGAAAAGACACATTTACCTTCCGCAACTGCATGGATTTTACCGATCTCAACGGCCAGATTTCCTGCGAAGCCCATGTCACGGTCAACGATCATCAGATTTATACCGAGCCGCTGACGCTGCCTGCTATTCCTGTCGGAAAATCAGTCGATGTCAAGTGGAGCAGCCGCACACCTCTGATCGGCCGCTGTTATGTACGTTTTGTATACATTCTCCAGGCGAATACGCCTCTGGTCAAAGCTGGGCATGTTGTTGGTTTTGATGAATTCCAGCTGCCTTCTTCCGAAGAAGCTCCTGCCTTTGTCCATTCCGCAGGTCCTGAGGCACCCAGTATCATCTCTGAGGGACATTTCCTGACCATTTCCGGCGCAAAGTTTGTCTACCGTTTTGATACTTCGACGGCCCTCTTTGATACACTCACCTTTGCAGGCCGTTCACTGCTGGATCATCCTATGGACTGGCAGGTCTGGCGTGCTCCAACCGACAACGATCGTAACATCCGTCATGAATGGGAAGCTGCAGGTTTTGATCATATCGAACCATGGGCCTGCGGAACCAGCAGCTCTGTCGAAGACGGAATTGCCGTTCTCCACACAACCCTTTCCCTTGCAAGTGCAAGCCAGATTCCGCTCCTGAAAATGGCGGTTACCTGGAATATCTACGGGGACGGCACCATGGACTGCACGGTGGATGCCCAGCGTGACCCGCGTGCGGATTATCCTATGCTTCCGCGTTTTGGCATTCGCCTCATGCTTCCGGATTCCATGTGGAAGACCGTGTATTCCGGTATGGGACCGATGGAATCTTATGTGGAC
>ONVN01000223.1 GCA_900321295.1 uncultured Eubacteriales bacterium | reverse complement strand
GGCCTGCGTCTGCCCCCGAGGATTGCCCCGATCCAGGCCGTGATCCTGCCCATCTCCGCCCATAAGCCGGGCGTTACCGAAGCATGCGAGAAGATGGAGAAGGAACTGAAGGAAGCAGGATTCCGTGTCAAGCTGGATGACCGCGATACTGTTTCCGCCGGCTTCAAATTCAATGACTGGGAGCTCAAAGGCGTTCCTGTCCGTCTGGAAGTGGGTCCGCGTGACCTGGCCAACGGCGTCGTGACGGTCTTCCGCCGTGACACCTGTGAAAAGACCACCATGCCGCTGGAAGACATTGTGCATTCTCTGCAGGCACTCCTGGATGATATCCAGAAGGGACTCTTTGAGCAGGCCAAGGCTTTCCGCGATGCGCATACGACCCGAGTGACCAATATGGACGAACTGGGCAAGGCTGTTGAAACCGGATTCGCCAAGGCCATGTGGTGCGGCGAGAGAGCCTGCGAAGATGTGATCAAGGAAAAATTCAATGCAAGTTCCCGCAACATGCCTTTTGACCAGGAAGGCGAAACCTTCGGCACCACCTGTGTGTGCTGCGGCAAGCCGGCCAAAAAGGTGATGTATTTCGCCAAGGCATATTAAGAAAAGAAGGAATGGACCCGGTCATGCCGGGTCCGTTTTTATGCGGCAGTTGCGCACGGAAAACAGAACACGGCAGGGACCGGATGGCCTCTGCCGTGTATTTCTATGCGAAGGATTAGGTGAGAAGGGCGAGCATTTCTTCATGGGACATGGAGAGAAGGGATTCACTGCGGCCTTCCAGAATGGCATCCGCCAGGTCTTTCTTGGCTTCCTGCATCTGGATAATGCGTTCCTCAATGGTACCGGCGGCAATCAGCTTGAAGACCGTCACCTGGCGGGTCTGGCCAATGCGGTGCGCACGGTCTGTCGCCTGGTTCTGTGCAGCGAGGTTCCACCAGGGGTCGTAATGGATGACGACATCGGCACCGATCAGATTCAGGCCGGTGCCTCCTGCTTTCAGGGAGATGAGGAAGACCGGGGTGTCACCAAGATTGAAATCATGCACCAGCTGAAGACGCTGTTCCTTTGTGGTGGAGCCTGTCAGCAGATAGAAGGGAATGCCTGCCGCTTTCAGGTCCGCCCCGAGGAGGTCCAGCATGGAAGTAAACTGCGAGAAAAGCAGAATACGATGGCCGCTGTCGATGGCACTTTCGATCAGATCAAGACATGCGGTTCTCTTCGCGCTTTCCCCGTGATAATCCTCAAAGAGAAGAGAAGGGTCACAGCAGATCTGCCGCAGCTTGAGGAGTTCAGGCAGGATGCCGAAGCGTTCCTGGGGCGTGTTTGCGGTTTCAATCTGCCGCCGCAGGACATAGACCTGGGCATCGTACAGTCTGCGCTGTTCATCGTCGAAGACGGCGGTGCGGATCTCTTCCAGTTTTTCAGGAAGCTCCCTGAGCACGTCCGATTTCAGACGGCGCATGATGAACGGCGCCGTCATGTGGGCCAGGAGTTCTGTGACGGATTCATCCTTCATCTGGGTAATGGGGACATCATAGCGGCTGCGGAAGGTATCGGCGGAGAAAAGGAAACCGGGCATGAGGAAGTCAAAGATGGACCAGAGCTCCGAGAGCCGGTTTTCGATGGGGGTTCCGGTCAGCGCAAACCGATGTGTTCCCTTCAGAATCTTGACCGCCTTGGTGATATTTGCCTTCGTGGTCTTGATGTACTGGGCTTCATCCAGCACGATGACATGGAATTGGATGGGTTGCAGAAGCGAGATATCGCGGCGGACCACATCATAGGAGGCAATATAGATGTCGGTGGGATTGTTCCTTTCCTGAAGATCGCGGAGCATCTGCTCACGTACGGCAGCCGAGCCGGTCAGTGTGGTACAGGAAAGTGTAGGCGTAAAACGCCGGATTTCCTCACGCCAGTTATACACAAGGGAAGCGGGACAGATAATCAGGAAGGGATCGGTTGCTCCCTCCTCCCGCATGGCAAGCAAAGCGGAAAGCATCTGGAGTGTCTTGCCAAGGCCCATGTCATCGGCGAGAATCCCGCCGAAGCCTGCACTGGCGAGCATGCGCAGCCAACTGTATCCTGCGACCTGGTAGGGACGCATGACGGACCGGAGGGAAGCCGGAACTTCAAAAACAGTGTTTCGGATGCGGTCAAAATCATCCACAAGCTGTTGAAAATGACTGTCTCTGGTTCGGACAAGACGGTCATGGGTGTGCATCATGGCACTGACAAAGGCCGCCCTGGATCTTGGCATGGAAGCCGTCCGTTCAATGACTTCTTCAGGAGACAAGTCCAGCATCTCGGTGATGGAAATGAGCTCTTCCAGTTCAGCACGGGCCATCTCAAGATCAATAAAGTCACCGCTGCGAAGCCGATGGAAATGCTGCTTCCGGCGATAAGCCGACAGAAGGGCCAGCAGTTCCTCCTCACTCAGGTCTTCCGACAGCAGAGAGACATGGATGAGGTCTGCATCAACGCTGACATTGAGGTACGGTGATCCGATGCCCCGGACATGAAGCTCCGGAAAATCGCTGCTGGCCAGGACGGTGCCATAGTGTTCCAGTTCGGGCAGTGCATCATGCAGGATCCGGTAGAGGGTATCGTCGGTGATCCGGAGCGAAAAACATCCTTCATTCTGCTCATAGGAGGGGAAATATCGCTGAATGGTCTGACTGACCCTGGATTCCCGGACCAGGTCCCGGATTTCCGGGGCCGTATCCGTATAGGGATACGGGAATTCCTGCGTGTCATAGGAAACCTTGGTGCGGCAGCGGAAGGAGGCAGAAGGATGGTCCACCGTGAGATAGAAGGTAAAGTGTGCTTCTTTCGGAACGGAATCCAGAAACCCTTCCGGTGTGTAGTCGCGAAGGGCAAAAAGCGGATTCTTCCGGAGCAGGGGAATCAGCTCATGACAGAAGTACATCAGCCGGTTATGTCCGATCACATACTGGAACAGTCCGTTGTCATCCGCAGCATTCTGGAACATCGAAAGAAGCTTCTCGTCTTCTTTTGTCAGGCGGATCAGATGCTTTTTGTCCCTGGAAAGCATGTAGGCGGATTCGGTGCCGTAGAGAAAGTAGGGGATCATACCTTCCAGCAGAAGAACAGGCTGGTCATTCTTTTCGGAAAGCGACACGGAGAGCGGAAAGAGTCCTTCACAGGGACCTACCTGGAGAAAGTCACGGACATGACTGCTGCTTTCCTGCAGCACCGACAGGGTCTGGCCGCAGGTCAGATCATAGAAATGATCCAGAATGGTTCCGGTGATGAGGGGTGCATCATTGGCTCCGTGATTCGGCATATGATCACGGCGGGTCCGTGAACGCGCATAGGAATCATAGATAAACTGAATGAATTTCAGCGCCGGCATGGATTCGGGTGAAAGGGTGTTGCGTTCAAAATCAATCGCGGTGGTGCCATAGATATACAGAGGGCCCTTCTCCTGCATGGCTTCTGCGATGCGGATCGGCCGGAAGCATTCATAGAATGTCCCCTTGCCCTGACGGACCAGGGCGATGAGCGACGGTTCGGCGGTTGCGGCATGGAAACGAAGGGCAAGCTCAAGGTCAATGGTTGGATGGCGGCTGTCTTCCGTTGCAGCAGGCAGACCGGTGCTCAGGAACGTCATGAGGGCATTGGCATTTTTATCGGTGGCGTCACCGGGACGGAAACGGCAGATATAATCGATCACCTGACGGAAGGCGATCAGCTGGTGACAGCAGAAAAACGGGGCACGGTCTGTGTTCTTTTCGTTGTAACTGATATGACACCGGGTACAGGCTGCTTTCGTCAGATGATCGCGGGCCAGGGTAAAGCGGATCTGGTCGGCATCAATGGAGAGCTTGCAGCTCAGCGTCTGCTCACCGGTGGGGGCGTATCCGACCGAGGGGGACAGCGATACCAGCGGTTTGGAAGCCAGCAGCGTTTTTGCTTTTGCAAACTCACTCTCAGAGGCTTTACAGGTATCGAGGATATGCGGCAGATCAAAATACAGATGATCGGGCAGCGTCAGATTGGAATAAAACTGGGCAACGGAGGGAAGAACAGGGGAGACAGCGGCAGCAGGCGGGACGGCCGGAGCATTCTGCGGACGCCGCAGCGCGGACAGGCGCGAGAGAACAGGCTGCGCGGGAGTGACCTGCGACGGAACGGCAGGAATGGGCGGCAGCTCACCGGCTTCCCGTTTTTCACGCTGCTGCTTTTCTTCTGCAGTCTCGCGGAAGGTAAAGGACCCGCGTTCCTTTTCCCAGTGCAGAAGAAGTGCCGCCTGATGGGAACAGGGAGCCTGCAGGGAGGCGGAACAGTTGCACGAAAAATAGGCCTGCCCTACACGCAAAGCAGCCGGGGAGGCAGACGGAGTATCCGCCGGAATATGAAATTCCCCGGCACATTGGGTATAGGAAGCGGGAACTATGCATTTGGCACGAAAGCCATTCTTGAATTCTGCTGTTGCGCTGGCCGTAGCTCCGCGGTTCATGGTAATACGCACAAGCATATTGTTGCGAAGCAGACGCTGGGCGATTCCGAGTGTATTTGTATCAAAAACAGCACGCCAGTTCCAGGAAATAATGCGAGGTCTGTCCAAATGATTCCCTCCAGGAGCTGCGGGGCAGCGGTTCATTATCCTGTAAATGATACACGTGCCAAGGCGAAAAGGCAAGATGATTTCACGTGAGTATTGCAAAATTGCTGTTCTTCCGATATGCTGAATATGGAAAGGAGAGTGCATATTCATGGAATATCAGAAAAGGAACGACACCTATGTTGTACGGCTTGAACGGGGAGAAGAAGTCATGGCTTGCCTGAAAACCCTCTGTGAAAAGGAGCAGATCCGCCTGGCGCAGATTTCCGCGATCGGGGCAGCGGATGAAGCAGAGATCGGGCTGTATAACGTGGATGAACAGCAATATCATAAGACCAGCCTGCAGGAGGAAATGGAAATCGTTTCCATTCTTGGCAGTGTCACCCGGAAAGAAGGAGAAGTGTATCTCCATCTTCATGCCTCTTTTGGCCTGAAGGATATGTCGGTCCGGGGAGGCCACCTGAACCGCTGCAGAATTTCCGGAACCTGTGAAATGTTCGTGCGTGAGCTTCCCGGGGAATTGGGACGGAAACTGGATGCAAGAACAGGGCTGAATGTCTTTGCGTTTGGGGAGGAGTAAGACCATGAAAAAGATCACGGTCTGCATGGACAGACTCTGCGACCACCATCGCAGCCAGATTCTCCGTGCTGCAGAGGCTGCAGGCTATACGGCGGATTTCTTCAGTACGCCCGATGATGCGCGGGAATCGGCGGCAGAGAGTGAAATTATTCTGGCGGACAGGGACGCACTCCTCCCGTATGCGGAACAGCTGAAATGGTTCTGCGCTTCCTTTGCGGGGGTGGACCACCTTCTTCGGAGCCCATACCTGAAAGAAAGTGTTCTTCTGAGCAACTCTTCCGGTGCCTATGGGGTGACCATTTCGGAACACATTGTGATGGTGATACTGATGCTGCTCCGGCGCCAGATGGAATACACCGAGATTGTCCGTGAACACAGCTGGAAGAGGAACCTCCCGGTCCGATCCATCCGCGGCAGCCGGATTGTGATTATCGGCACAGGCGATATCGGTCATGAAACGGCGTGCCGGCTTCGGGCGTTTGCGCCGGCTTCCATTGAAGGCATTAACCGCTCCGGCAGAGGAGCTGATCCGGCATTCGACCGGATCCAGTCCACGGAATCCCTGGACAGTCTGCTGCCCGAAGCGGATATCCTGATTATGTGCATTCCCGGAACCAGGGAAGCCTACCATCTGATGAATGCGGAGCGCCTGCAGCGCATGCAGAAGCATGCCATGATCATCAATGTGGGACGCGGACAGTCCCTGGATCAGGAAGCACTGGTCGGCCTGCTGAAAGAGAACCGTCTGGGTGGCGCTGCCCTGGATGTCTTTGAGACGGAGCCGGTTCCTCCGGATGACCCGGTCTGGACATGCCCTGGACTCCTTGTGACGCCGCACTGTTCGGGAAATACTTCGCTTGGATATACGGTGGACAGGATTGTTGATCTGTTTTGTGAAGATTTGGAAAGATACGTTCAGGGGCTTCCTCTTTTACGGACAGTCGACAGGAAACTGGGCTACTGAAAGGGCGACAGGCTCCTGGTGAACTCCTATGCCAGAAAAGAAAACGACAGCAGCATCCACAGTTCAGGATGCTGCTGTTTTGATTCTGCACGGGATGCGGCTGATGCCGGATGGCCGGAGCTGCCCAAGAACGAATGCATACCGTCCGCAACGGTATCGGATCCTTTCCCTCGCCGTGCAGCCTCCTCTGCACGTTTTATAATATAGGAAGGAAAACGTAGAAGGGGACACCTGTGAGAAAAGGGACGCTGAGGCAGAAGGGTCTGTGCATGAACAGGAAAACAGGCGAAAAGAAAAGAACACAAGGCGCGCCGGGCAGGGGCAAAAGTGCAAGCATTGCAAAAGAGGATAAAATCAGATAAAATAGATAGAACTATTCCGATTGTGTTCCTTCAGACTGGGCGACCAGTCGATTATATATGGAGGTGCTTCATGCAGAATCTGACACATATGCGTCTTCCTGTTCTTCTGGTCTGTGTCCTGCTTCTTTTCGCGGTTTGTGCTCAGGCTGTGACGTATACAGAAGACGGAGGCATGATTGTCAACGGTGAGGGTACGGATGACTTTACCACCAATGACGGAACGAATTCCTCCTATCAGAATCAGACCGTTGTAACGCTTCCTCCCGAAGAAGAGGGAGAGAAGGGCCCGGGGCCAACCTTTGTCAAGAGTGAGGAAATGGATTTTTACCTCACGCAGGACGATGGTTCCATGGAATATGCAGAGATGGTTTCTGCCGGTACGGTATACTCCCAGGTGATTGTGAACGGAGAAAAAAAGTCTGTCGAAACCTGCCGTCTGATGTACAACATTGACGAAGTGCCGGATGAAAAACGATTTGCCATCGTCAATGCCCAGAAAAACGGATATGCAACCATGTTCTATAAAGCCAGCGGAAAAAGTGATGTGGTCGGGCGTTTCATGACCAACAGAATCTGTCTGGTCCTGAACGTCGGAGATAACTTCTCAAAAGTATGGGTTGACGGAAGTTGCGGATACATCAAAAACAGCTCCCTGATCTTCATGGATGGAAGGGGAGAACAGATTACAACGGCTCAGGTATCCTTTAATGGAAAAACAAAGAGTGCAAACCGGATCAATATACATATGAACGGAAAGAGCAAAAGCCGTATTCTGGCTGACCTGCCCTGCGGTGCAGAGATGACCGTATTCAGCACGACAGAGGACGGCTGGACAGAAGTTGAAGCAGGCGGGTGGCATGCCTGGATCTTGAGCAAATACGTCACCTATGAAGATCTTCAGGCGGCTGCGCAGTAAAAAATCAAAGGGAAGAGACGGACCGGTTCCGGGATTTGGAGCCGGTTTTTTCATGCAGACGCAGAAAAAAGGAACGAATGGAGGAGAAAAAAAGAGTACGGCAAACAACCCGGGAATGTACAATTCGGTATCCGGCGTGCCATAACAAAGGGAAAAAGCGGAGAGACACACACGATGGAGTGTGCATGGAGAAAAGAAAGCAGGACAGCTGGAAAAGGCAGAGGCGAGAAAAGAAATATGGAAAATAAGGGAAAAACAGAAAAAAAGCAAAAGAAAAGGATACACACGGCGGTGCGGATATGGCGAAAAACGTGGAAGCAAGAAATGCCAACACTTTGAAAGAAAAAAATTTTCACAAAAACGAAAAAACCTATTGCATTTTTCAAAGAAGTGACATATAATCCGAACGTTGTCTGTTTAGGGATGAAGTGGTAAGTTGCCGTCCGGCCAGACGGGTAATTACCGCGGACCAGCCCGATAATCGGGCGACGGACTCGAAAACGCAGACATTCCTGC
>ONVN01000226.1 GCA_900321295.1 uncultured Eubacteriales bacterium | reverse complement strand
AGGATATCCAGAATTACATTGAGCACAGAGGAAAAAATCAGAAAGGCCAGAGGCGTCCTGCTGTCCCCGACACTCTTGAGCGCATAAGCGGTTGCATTGTACAGGAACGTGAACGGCACCCCAAGGAACACGATGCGCAGGTATCCGCCCGAAAGCTCCAGCACATCCCCCGGGACCGCCATCAGGCGAAGAAGCGGTTGTGCACAGAGCATGCCCAGTACGGTCAGCAGCACGGCCAGAACCGAACCGCCCACCATGGTGGTAGCCAGTTCCTTTCGCAGCTGTTTTTCATTGCCGGCTCCAAAAAACTCGCTCATGATGACGGATGCGCCGATGCACAGTCCGGAAATGCCCAGGACCAGAAGATTCGTCACCGGAGCAGAGGTCCCCACGGCTGCCAGGGCTTCTTTTCCGACAAAACGGCCCACCACGATCGAGTCCACTGCGTTATACGTAAGCTGAAAGAGATTGCTCAGGACCAGAGGGACTGCATACCCTACCAGCCTGCGCGGGATTGCCCCCTCTGTCATATTGACCGCTGCCATTCCGAATTCCCTCCCTCATCTTTCGCGCGCATAGTAACACCGCCGTCTCTTCCCGTCAAGCATTCCCTTGCGTCAGGTCTGCAACTGTGATAAGATACCACAGTAATATCCGCTGATTAGGAGGCAACAGCCATGCAAGTCATTACGACCCGCGAGCTCAAGGAACGCCTTGAAGAACTGCAGGGAACAGAAATCTGCATGCAGGGATGGATCCGCAACCATCGCAAACAGAAAAATATTGGTTTCATTGATTTTTATGATGGCACCTGCTTCAAAAACCCGCAGGTCGTCTATGACGATACAATCGAGGATTTCGCATCCGTCAGCGCACTGCATGTCGGTGCCGCGATCACGGTGGTCGGCAAGGTGGTTCCTTCTTACAAGGATCCGACCACACCCGAAGTCCAGGCCACGGCCATTACCCTTGAAGGCGACTGCCCTGAGGATTATCCGCTTCAGCCCAAGCGCCATTCCGTGGAGTTCCTGCGTGAAATCGCTTATCTGCGTCCCAGGACCCGCCTTTTCCAGGCCGTCTTCCGCATCCGCTCCGTAGCCGCTATGGCCATTCACACCTATTTTCAGGATCGCGGTTATGTCTATGTCCATACCCCGCTGATCACGAGCAACGATGCCGAAGGTGCAGGCAACACCTTCACGGTCACCACCCTGCCCGCTGACAAGCGTGCCCAGGACCCTTCCCAGGATTTCTTTGGAAAGCCCACCTCCCTGGCCGTCACCGGACAGCTTGAAGGCGAAACCTTTGCCATGGCTTTCTCCAGGATTTACACCTTTGGCCCCACCTTCCGTGCCGAGAACAGCAACACCAAAACGCATGCTGCTGAATTCTGGATGATTGAACCGGAAATTGCTTTCTGCGACCTGAACCAGCTCATGGATATTGAAGAAGACTTCCTGAAGTTCATTGTGCGCACGGTTCTGGAAAAGTGCCCCGATGAGCTCCAGTTCCTGGATAAATTCTCCGGCGGCGGGCTGATTGAGAAGCTGGAAAGTCTCTCCACCAGCAAGTGCGCACGTGTGACCCACGACGAAGCCATTACCATCCTGCGCGAAGTCAAGGACCGCTTCCAGTTTGAGCCCAAGTACGGGGAAGATACCGCAAAGGAACACGAGAAATATCTGACGGAAGAGTATTTCCATTCGCCGGTGTTTGTCTACAACTGGCCCAAGGATATCAAAGCTTTCTACATGTATCAGAACGACGACGGGAAAACGGTGGCCGCCGTTGACCTGCTGGTGCCCGGTTCCGGAGAACTGATGGGCGGCTCCCAGAGAGAGACCCGCTATGACCGTCTCTCCCAGCGCATGGATGAGCTGAACATCTCCAAGGATGCCATGTACTGGTATCTGAACCTGCGCCGCTTCGGCGGGTGCACCCATGCCGGTTTCGGAATGGGCTTCGAGCGCCTGCTCATCTATCTCACCGGGGTTGACAACATCCGTGACGTCATTCCCTACGCCCGGACACCCCTCAACTGTGAGTTCTGATCCGAACGACCCTATCGCTTTCACAGGAGGTGATGGAAATGTCGAGAGAAGGAAAGCATCGATTCCTGAAAAAGCTCGGCAGTTTCCTTCTCCTCCTTTTTTCTGCCGTCGCGATTTATCTCTTTGTTTGTTTCTACAATCCGCAGGATCCGGCCGAAGAGCCTCTGCCTCAGGAACTGCATGGGGCTTCCCCGGCCGTCGTCCTGAGTTCAGAGGATGAACTCCCCCGCGTGATCTCCGATTTTCCGGTGCCTGTTCTGTGTTCATGGGGAGATGTTTCCCTGAAACTCATTGCCGGAAGCAGCTACGATACGGCTTTTGAAAACGGCTTCGCAAGGGTGCTTGCCCTGCGCTATCTGTATGGGACTACCGAAGTGGACGTTTACAGTATTTATCCCGCCCGGGCTGTCTCCATTCTCGGCAGAGCTGACTACCATATGTCGGTTGCCCCTTCACCGCTTCTGGCCGGCTGGAGTTCTGTCCGCATGGAAAACAGCACGTCCATCCGCATTCACATTCAGACGGATTCAGGTCTGTATGCCGTGATCGTTCCCAAGACCGCACTGGGCCTTCTCTCCGAGATTGTCCGCCCGCTGCAGCTCACCACCTACTCTTCTGACTCTTGATTTTGGAGGAAACTCTCTATGCAGACCCGTTTTGATGCGATTATTATCGGCGCCGGTCCTGCCGGCATCTTTACCGCCATGGAACTGACTGCCCTGCGTCCTGAAAGCACCATTCTGATTGTCGATACCGGACGCGCAATTGCAAACCGGACCTGTCCTGCCCGCAAGCTGGGCAAGTGTGTCCACTGCGACCCCTGCGGCATCGTCCACGGCTGGGCCGGTGCCGGTGCTTTCTCGGATGGAAAGCTTTCCCTTTCCGACGAGGTCGGAGGACACATCAATGAATACATGAGCCACCAGAAAGCCCAGGAACTGATCGCGCATGCGGATGAAATCTACCTGCGCTTCGGTGCACCCAAGGAAGTCCACGGACTGGATGACCGAAAAGTGGATGAGATCGGCTATGAGGCCAGCCGTTACGGCATTCATCTGGTTCCCTGCCCGGTGCGTCATCTCGGCACAGAAAACTCCGGCCTTGTCCTGGGCGGTATGCATGATTATCTGACACAGCAGACCAAGACCATCTTTATGGAGCTTACCACCGCCAACGACCTGATCGTGGAAAACGGCAGGATTGTCGGTGTGAATATTCATGAGCGCGGCAAGGAACCGTGCGCCGTCTATGCACCGTATGTTGTCGCAGCCCCGGGCCGCGGTGGTGCGGAATGGCTGGCTTCCGAAGCCACCCGACTGCAGCTCCGCACCCAGAACAACGAAGTCGACATCGGTGTCCGCGTGGAAGTCCCCAACTCCGTCATGGATCATCTCACCAAGCATCTCTATGAAGCCAAGCTTATCTATTATTCGGATACCTATGAGAACAAGGTGCGCACGTTCTGCATGAATCCGGGCGGCGTCGTCTCGGAGGAACACTATGAGTCCGGCCTTGCGGTCGTCAATGGCCACAGCTACGAAGATCAGTCCCTCCGGACCCAGAACACCAACTTTGCCATGCTGGTTTCCACACATTTCACGGAGCCCTTCAATCAGCCCATTGAATACGGCCAGTACATCGCACGGCTCGCCAACATGCTGACCGGCGGTCCCATCATGGTCCAGCGCCTCGGCGATCTTCTGAAGGGCCGCCGTACCACGAAGGAACGTCTGGCAAAGTCCACCACCATCCCGACCCTTCAGACGGCTGTTCCGGGCGACCTCTCCTTTGTCCTGCCCGAGCGGCATCTGACCAGTATCGTGGAAGCCCTGCGTGCCTTTGATCACATTGCGCCGGGCCTGTACAACCGCAACACCCTGCTCTACGGTGTTGAAGTCAAGTTCTATTCCAGCAAAATTCTTGTCGATTCCAACTTCATGACCGGTGTTGACGGACTGTACGCCATTGGCGACGGTGCAGGAATCACCCGCGGCCTCATGCAGGCCAGCGCAACCGGTATTGCCGTTGCGCGTCATATTGCGGCCAAGCTGAATTCGTAACCCTCCGGACGGAAAAAACCGCGCATGAAAAAACATGGATGCCTTTGGGCTCCATGTTTTTTCATGCTTATTCTGTTTACGGTGCTTCGTCCGCCGATTCAGGCTGCTTCGGGCTGCTGTATTTCCCGATCCTGCAGGTGCCGGCAAGAAACGCCAGGACGCCCCATCGGACCAGCCCGCTCCAGAAACGGATTTCCGCCAGTTCCGGCGTCTGCCAGTGAATTGGTCGCGCTGAAATGCCGGTCAGTTCCCAGAACCGCCTGCCCACCGCTGAAGCGCTCAGCAGCTGTTCCGGTACCCATTCCGGAAAAACCATCATCAGTTCTGCGACGGCCATGACCATCAGTACGCTGATGCCCAGGAAGACTGCCCACAGGAAAGCCGCGCCAAGACTCTTCCCAAAAATGGTTCCAAGCATCTGCCGCGGATAGCGCAGCTTCAGTTTCTCCCGGATCTGGTCAAACCACTTCCGGCAAAGCTTCTTCAGTGCACGCATCCATTTTGCCATCAGCCGCAGGCCGATCACCGCGAGAAGGAACAGGAGTACAATTGATCCCCGTATTTTTTCTTTGTACAGATCAATGGCATCCCCTGATCCGAAAAGCTCGGCTGCCGTTGTTTTAAAGACCGTTCTTTCTCCATCTGACGCTTTTCCGCCTGCTGTCACCATCTGGATCTCCATGGGTGGTGCCTTTTCACATCCCATGGGGATCCATGCCGTGTAGTCGCCTGTTTCACCGATTCTTCTGCTGTAGGCAGCAACACCCACAACCCTGAAATCGTTCTCTTGCACCCGGATCGTCTTCCCCAGCGGATCCTGATCGCCGAAGAGCAGGAAAGCCAGCTTCTCGTCCACCACCATCACTCTTTTCGCATGGTCGCCCCGGGCAAGGGGTCGGCCGGCAAGAAACGTGCGCGGATAGGTCTGGAAAAAGTTTCCTTCCACCTGATAAAGGCAGACTGCTCCCTGACTCTTTTCCCCCGCTGAAACAGACACCCCGCTGCTCAGTCCATGAAGCGAGACCGCCGGGAAAGTCCCATCCCAGCGCTTTTCCAGGTCCGTCAGACGGGAAAGAGCATCCTCTTCAGACGGGGCAAAAGCATACTGACTGGCATCAGGTCCGCAGAAAAGCCCCACGGTTCCGGCGATCATGAGCAGCAGGCCGGCCAGGGCCAGAAGGTTCACCCCTCGTTTTCTCCTCATTTCGATGCTCCGCTCTCCCCTGCGTATTCCATGACAGGGCCGCCCTCGGTGAGAGCGCGGTCCTCCATATACAGGACCTTCTGCCAGCTCAGGTCCTCCGCCACAGACACCGTGCTTCCGGATTCAGCCAGCACCGTCACACTCATCTTTCGGGCCACCATCCGGCTTCCGCCAAAAGTGGAGCTTTCCGTTTCTCCGATCAGAACATACCGGCTGTCCCCGCTGCCCCGTACCGCGGAAGCAGGAAGAAGACATGTGGCTTCCTGGCTTCGGGTCACAAGGCGGGTCTTGATATCCCCTTTCATCATGGCACTGACACTGCCAAGGGCGTAAATCACATCCTGCGTAATGGCCGCATCTGCATAGGGATGGCCTTCCAGATCCAGGCCGGTTGTCACGATCTTCGTGGACGCACCGCCCCAGGAATCAGAATCCACGACCAGCGAAGCACCCGGATTCACAGTCTGCTTGATGCCCGTCAAGTCCACCCGGATGACAGGGTCCACGCCCTCCTGGGTCATTCTGACCAGCACGGTCTCCCCATCCGCTGTCGATCCTTTTTCCGCTTTCACTTCCGTGATGTAGCCGGCATGCGGTGCCGTGATCTTCTCCGCTGTGTGGCTGAGAATCTGCAGGTTTGTCATCTGTTCTTCAGTCTCTGCCAGTTTCTGGCGGTATTCCTTGAGCTGCCGGATCATCGTCCAGGTTTCATCCGGGATGGCATAGCGTTCCAGGGCTTTCAGCGCGCTTTCCGCCGCGGTGAGGTCAGCTTTTGCTGTCTTCCATACATCATAAGCCGCTTTGCTTTCTTCGCCTGCTTCCTCCGGAAGCTGCTCACCCCTGATTTCCAGGTTCTCACGGCTGAGACTGACCCGAAGAGTCACCCAGGCCTGTCTTTCCCTGTTCCGTGCATCCGCTTCGGCATACCATGCTGTCTGCCAGCGCTCCTCGTTCTGGGTGAGATGAATGTCAGCGCTTTTCTTTTCGAGCGTCCGCAGTTCCTTCTGTGCATTCTCGTATTCCTTCTGCAGAGCTTCCAGATTCTTCTCCTCATCCGTCACATGCGCATTCATGAGCACGGCTCCGGCCTTGACCTTATCGCCCGCAGCCACCTTCACCTGTCCGATGGTCAGGCTCAGGTCCCGGGGAACCTGGACACGGATTTCCTCTGTTTCCGGAAAAACGACTTTTCCTTTCAGCTCAATTTCCTGCTCAAATTTCCCGTTTTTCGCCTGGGCAAACCGGACTT
>ONVN01000221.1 GCA_900321295.1 uncultured Eubacteriales bacterium | reverse complement strand
GGCCGGTCTTTCGGACCGCCTGAGGGAGGAATCCACATGAAGATACTGCCTGTTTCGGAATCTCTGCAAAAAGTACGCCTGATTTCATGCATACTTGCCATTCTGCTGCTCTGCAATATGCTGCTTCCTGCCCTGCCCGGATCTTTTCCGCAGCTTCTCGTTGGACAGGCCCTGGCGGAAGATCCGGAGGACGGGGAAGACCCGGACGATCCCGGAGATGGTCCGGACGAATACGATAATGATACCATTCCTTTCCGGCTGGTGAACGTTGAGGGCAAAGCCCCTGGAATCGACCAGGACAGTGAATGGACACTGGTTCTGAAACCGGAGTGGCCGGATCAGAATCTCGTGAACCGTGTCACGAAAGTTGAACTGTCCCTTCAGTGCATGGAGATGGACTGGAACCACGGCTGGAGCCATGTCTATAAGAAAAAATACGAAGGATTTCCAGCTGTGCTCACCTGCATCGGACCAAAGATCGCAGGACAATATCAAGTGGAAGTAACTGTCTTTTATGACAATTCCTACAAAATCGTCTATTCCGGCTTTACCCTTCAGGGTGAAGGGAAAGAAAAGATCATGAATGTCATTAACCAGGCGGCTGCCGGATGCAAGGTTCCGGGCAACGAATGGCAGACGGCCTTCAATCTGTACAACTGGCTGCTGAACCACCTGGTTTATGATGACACGCGTTCCTTCTATTCCTCGGATGCGATTCTGCGGGGAACCGGTGTATGCGACAGCTATGCCAGGCTGTATTTTCTGCTCTGCAAGGCTGCGGGTCTTGATGCCTTTGTGATCTACGGAGACACCGCAACCGACTATCACGCATGGGATGCCGTGAAGATCAACGGCAAATGGTATTATGCGGATCCAACGTGGGATGATCATCCCGCCAACGATCCCGCCATGAATTACAGCCATCCGACCACCGATCCGAACGGAGTTGTATACGGTGTTCAAGTATACCGTCATTTCATGCTGAACAAACAGCTCATGACCCTCAATGATCATCTTACCTATGAATGGCTGGATGAATCGAAATTCTCATGCCCCGAGCTTCCCTGTACCTCGCTGGATGCCAACTATCACGTTCATACCGGCCGGTGTGATGCGTGGGGCATCAGCGAGGGGGGAACTTTCCTGAGCATCCGGGATCTGATTCGCAACGCATTTGCTGCAGGGGAAGGGCTCTGGAGTTCCCGCAGCCTTTCCCAGAAGGTCGTGTATGCGCAGGGATTCTCAGATCCACCCTTCCGGCCGGCCAAGAATGAACTGATCCTGCTCGCCTACGTCCTGAAGGGCTCGACGCTGGAGCTTGCCAACGGCTCCACGGTCACTCTGGACACATATCTGTATGAATCGACAGATAATTCCGGAACGATCCTGAACGTCTATCCTGAAGGAGCCCTTGCAACTGATGAAGCCGGACAATTCGTGCTTCCGCAGAACCTGACACACATTGCGGATCATGCTTTTGAAGGCGATCCCCATGTGGGTATCGTGGTCTGCCCCGCCGGCCTGCAGTCGATCGGTTCCAGGGCGTTTGCCAACTGCGAAAGACTGTGGTCCATTCGTATTCCCTCATCTGTCCAATCCATTGCTGCGGACGCCTTTGAAGGCTGCAGCAGCAATTTCTGCATTCGGACAGAACACCGGGACAGCCTGCCTGCCCGCTATGCCACAGAGCACAATATCGACCTGTTCGTCGATGACGAGGAACAAGGCGGCAACGGGTAATTCCTTCCGCCGGGCCGTCCGGTTTGTCCGGGAAGACCGTTCTGCATGCGTTCTGTTTTCCCGGGCTTTCTCCGTTCAGGGATCCTTTTCCGTAGAAAAAAGAAAAAAACTGCTCTTTTTCTTCTCCCGCAGCTGCCTGAATCGAAAATTCTGCGTATCAATACATGCCGGGCCGATGAGGCCGGCAGAATATCAGACAGAAAGCACCATGTGCATGGAAGTCATGAAACGGAGAATGAACTCGATGAAAGCCAGACTTGCTATCTTAACTACAACCCTTGGTCTTCTTGCCCTGAATACGGCAGACATGATCACCGGAAATGCCACCAACGCGGGCTGGATCGTTACTGCCCTGCTTGGCGTCCTTGGTATCGCAGCATTCTGCGACGTTCTTCGTCCTCTCCACAGGAAAAATGTGGGGATGCTTCCTGCCTGAATCAGGCACAGCCTGTCACTTTCCATTGAACCGCTGCCTGCCGCAGACGGCAGGGCGGATACGATATAGATTCAACCAGCCAGCAGGAACTGGCAATCAACAGAAGGAGGGAGAACACCATGGATCAGAAGCGTTCGAAAAGAATCCGCAAGTTTCTCATCCCGGTTCTGGTCGTTGTTCTGGCAGCAGGCGCTGTCATACTCGGACAGAACACCGCCGGGAAATGGATCTCGGATGTGATCTTCGCTGTTGGTGCTGTCGCCCTCATCGTAGACATGTATTTTACCCTGAGGACACCCAAGAACGACAACACGGATAAATGACATCCGATACACGTCTGAAGAATTCATCCAGGGAAGGATTGGCCGCCAGCGAGAAACGCATGGAAAGCACCGCAGGGGCTGACAACCGGATGAACCACTCTGACCTATTCCACGCCTGTTTTCCTGTCCTGTACAGAATATTTTTCCGGACACCGGACAGGGAACGGACGATTCCAAACATAAACCTTTCAATCTGTAGGTTGACCGCTTCAACCAATTTCATCGGAAAAGCTGTGAAACAGAAGAACCCTGAAGGTTCTATGCTTCACAGCTTTTCTGATGTGCAGAAACACGGGGCAGGCTTCCCTGCCATGCAGCACGGACACTTTGTTCCCGGCCCATAAAAAATGTACCGCCTGTGCATACGTGACAATTGACGCCTCCATACCCGGGTGATATGCTGTCTCCTGCTGAAATCCATATGAAAAGAAGGGCTGCAGGATGAAACCATACCGTGTCTATGCACCAGAACGCACAACCTATGTGGACCGTGTCAGCGGTGCCACGGTGCACATGCTGACCAATTACAAGGGGCACAGCGTCCATCCCTATTTCACCGAAAATGCATGGTTTGACAACGACCGCAAATTTATCTTTACCTCGGATCGGGAGAACGTGACCAACATCTTTTCCTTTGATCTTGAAAGCGGCGAGATCGCCCAGCTGACCGACTTTTCCAATCCGCGCCTGGGGCCTGTCCGCATTCCCAAACACGTCAACCTGGAACGCAACGAGACTTACTACTGGCAGAACGGCTGCCTCTACGGCCTGAGCCTGGACGACCTGTCCGTGCGTCCCATCTTCATTGCTCCGAAGGATGACCGGTTCTGCTCCGGCAGCGGTGTCCTGAACGCCGGCGGCGGCATTACCGGAGCCGGCGGCAAATACATCTACATCGGTCTGACCGAGGACCTGAGCCATCGCATCTTTACCCGCATGGGAGCCAACTATGTGGGCTTCGAGGAAACCTTTGAAGCAAAGCCTCTTTGCATCATCCTCCAGATCGACCTGGATACCGGAACCGCCCGCAAGGTCTGGGAAGAGCAGTGCTGGGTCGGCCACATCAATCCATCCCCCACCCTTGACGGCATCCTGACCTTCTGCCATGAAGGCCCCTGGGACCGCGTGGACAACCGCATGTGGGTTCTCGATGTGAACTCCGGCAGCGTCCATCAGCTGCGTCCCCGCCGCCAGGAGGGTGAGATGATCGGTCATGAGTACTGGCTGCAGGACGGCGAAACCGTCGGCTATCAGGTCCATGTCCCGACGCCCGGCAATCCCGTGCGCACCACCTATACCGGCTTTATCCGCCATGACGGCACCGGGGAGATTGAATCCCTCAACGGCCTCATGCAGTCCCCGGACCACGTCTTCTCCCTGGACACAAACATGATCGTCACCGATGCCGGCAAGGCCATCAAGCTGATCCGCCGTGAAGGCGACCGCTTTGATTCCCCGCGCGTCCTGTGCATGCACGATTCCAGCTTCTATTTCCAGAACTCCCATCCGCACCCGTGCTTCACTCCCGACGGAAAACACGTACTGTATGCCTCCGACATTGAGGGATACATCAATCTCTACCTGGTGGATATCCCTGACTATGATTCCCTGCCCTATCTTCATGCCGTGAAATAATGCAGTGCATACCCGACGCCGGTCCACAACGGACCGGCGTTTTCCATGCGGATATCGGAGCACAGAAAAAACCGGCGCAAGGCCGGTTCTTTCCGATACAGGGTCTGTTCAGTCCACGGGGGACTTGTTGGTCATCCACAGTTCACTGATGAAATCCACAACCTTTTCCAGCTGCTCATCAGTGATCCCATTGAAGGTTCCGTCCTCATTGACGGAAGTCACCGTCAGACCGATTTCAAAGTCGTTCCAGACGGTGAACACATAAGCGCCGGGAGCCGTCACATCATTGAAACGGACAATGGCCAGCTTGGTGCCGTACGCCGTGGTCTTCACGCCCATGTCATAATCGTCGGAATCATCCGCATACAGATCACGGAGCATGTCCTCCATATAGGCATCGGTATAGCCGTTTTCCTCGCTGAAGGTCAACGGGGCCAGTTCCTCTGCATTCTCTGTTTCAACCGCTTCGGGCTTCGCGACAGCCAGATAGAAGTACAGATTCCCGGCTGCCTTCAGGTTGGCAACATACATGTCTTCGATCCATTCTCCGGAGATCATCTCCGCGCCTTCGGGGAGCTGGAAGGAAAGGGAGAAGCTGCCATCTTCAGTCTCAATGACTTTTTCTTCTGCTATAACGGCCGTGCAGCCCAGGGCCAGAACAACTGCCAGCAGCAGTGCAATCAGCTTTTTCATTGCTTGGTTCCTCCTCTTCGATCAGTCGGTCCGGCTCACTGAACCGCTTTGGTGTACTTGGTGGCAATGTATCCGATCTTGCCGCTGGCTTCGTCGCGAACCATCAGCCAGTTCTTGTTGGAAGCCAGAACGGTCAGTTCATGGCCAGCTTCCAGGTAAGTCACCAGCGTGGAATGCTTGGAAGGTCCCCAGCGCAGACGGGCCGTGCCTGTCTTGGTGTCCGGAACCACCTGCACCGTATACGGGGCGGCGGCATAGATAAAGGTCTTGTACTGGCTGTTCAGGCCTTCTACAGTCTGTGCACCCAGTGCACTTTCCGTCACATTTTTCTTGGTCTTGCTTCCTGCGGGAGTCGTGGAACCACCCTGATACTTCCCGGGATTGTAGTCAACCAGAAAAGTCTCCATAATCCAGCCCTCAGGGAATCCGGGGCATTCGCAGATGGCCCAGTAGTCTTCTTCATCATACATGATGACCGCTGTGCCGTAAGGCAGATGGCCAATCAGATTTCCGCCGGAATCCCGGACATTCACGGTCTTTCCGTTCGGCGTCTTGACCCACAGTCTTTCCCGTGCGGCACTCGCGGTGCCCAGCACGCTCAGGCAGCCCAGAATCAGCATGAGGGCCAGAACAAGGGAAATTGTTCTTTTCATGGATAACAGCCTCCTTATTTTGCTTTCGACACGTTTTTCGTGCACATGTGTATTATTTTATAACAAATTTGCCTGGAATGCCACTGCTTCGGAAAAAAACTCTGCTGAAACAGCATCGGCAGCCGCGGCAGCTGCGGGGCTTCACGGCCCGCCTCCGGATGTATACTGCTGTGCCTTTTCCACCAGCATACCCAGGTCCCCATACATCTGCCCCACATCGGCATGCCCGTCCGGGTATAGAACCACGGCTTCCGTCCCATCGCGGGTAAAGCCCACGGCAAGCTCTGCATAGACATCCGTCACCGGAATCCGCATCACCACCGCAAGGTTTTCCGTGCTCGCCACCGCTGCCTGCTCCGCCATTCTTGACACTGCAATCACATGCTTTCCGTCGGCCGAGAACTGGATTTCCGTGCACATGGCACCGGTCCGGATGGTCCCCAGGCAGTCCCCGGTGGTAAGGTCATACAGGGCCAGGTTCTCCACATAGGCACCCAGGGCGAGCAGATTACCGCAGATGGCGGCGCACATCCGGTCATACCCGTTTTCCGGGATGACCAGGACCGGCTCGGGGCCTTCCTTTGCGCGGAACACATCCACATTTCCGCCCCGGAGCACCACCTGCCATTCCCCGTCCGGGGAGACATAGACCATCGGCATCTGAAGTCCGTTGACCGGGTGCAGGACGTATTCCTGTCCGTCATGCAGATAGACCACACCGGGTTCTTCCCGCTCAATCGTCATCCATCCTTCATCGGTAAAGAAACCAAAGGACATGCCGTTCCAGTTTCCTGCCAGCGGATAGCATGCCGTCAGGCCCGCCAGCTCATCCGGATTAAAGCCGGCGCGTGTTTCCACCGTCATGCGGGGCAGATCTGTTTCCTCTTCCGGCATGAGGTTCACCAGGCAGCCGCCCGAGCGGAGGGGAATGACCAGCCGCCCGGCCCAGACATCAAAGCCATAGGTTCTGTTGTTCTCGCCGGAATTATAGACTATTTCCCGGTCATGAATCCGGTAAACCTGCAGGTCTGCATGGGCTGCAATCAGGGTGTCCGGACCTGCGAAAGCCACGCGGTAAAGCGTATTGGCCGCATTGTATCCTTCCCTCCACAGTTCTTCCCCGCCTGCGGTCTCCCGCAGCGTAAAGCCTTCTGTTCCCCGTACACTCACCAGATATTTTCCGTCCGGGGAAAGAATGCCGCCGTATTCGCTCCGATACGTCTCCTCCAGCGTATCCCAGAGGAGATACACATATTCATCGCCATCCATATACCGGAAGTGGGAGCTGTCGTCCGGCTCGTCACACATGTACCCCTCCAGTTCAAGCAGCACTTTCCCGTTTTCAGTATCGACAATCCAGATGTGCGTTCCGTCGGTCCATGCGCCGCGCCGTCCCGTGCGCTGAAGAACAACGCTGCCGTTTGTCCTGCCGGCAAGCGCAACGCCATCGAGCACCGTCAGCTTCTGCGCAAACGGGTCATACAGGGCAGCGGACCCTTCCTCCGACTGGACCGGGACCTGATTCCCGATGGTCATGGCATGGCAGGAAATCTGCCAGCCGTCCGGTACCTTCCCTATCAGGACTTCCCTGCCGTCCGTGCTTCCGCGAAAGTCCAGCGTTCCGTCCTGACCGTACCGGACGACATACCTGCTGTCCGGTGTCAGGGCCGTTGATGCTCCGAACCATCCGAAATCACGGAGGGTGTACAGGCGCTCACCGGTCACGGAACTGTAGACCTGCAGGCTGTTATCCGACTGCCTGCAGGCAATGAGTTTTCCGTCATTGCTCAGGTTTGCGCTGCGGTGCAAGATTCCGTTGTCCTTCAGTGTGCCGATCTGGGAGTAGACTTCGGGATACATGGCTGCTTCCAGGGCCGCGGAGACCTGGGCGTCATACTCACTGCCGAAAATCCGGCTGCCTTCATAGGCCTGCAGGGCATAGGTCATGCCGTTTCCGATCTCCTGCTCACCGGTGAAACGAACGGATTTTTCCAGGAGAAGCGCAGCCGCATTCCTGGCAGTCGCATTTCTCTGCGCTGTCAGAAGTCCGTTCTGATAGACCGCATAGCCGGCAAAGCCCGCCACCACGGCCAGCACAGAGGACACCAGCGCCAGCCCCCTGCGCAGGGCACGCTCCTTTTCCCGTCTTTTCAGGTCATTGAAATTCAGGTTCAGCATGCGTGCAACAATCCGCAGTTTTTCCGTTTTCAGCTGTTTCCTCAGGTTTCCCCTCAGGTCGGCAGCAAGCGGTTCGGTTTCCTCAAGTCCCCTTGCCGCATCGGCTTCCGTGATCTGATGCGGATAACTGTCTTTCGGTTCCCCGGACACCAGGACCGGGATGATCCGCTCACGCCGACCCAGGCTGATAAAGAAGTCCACCTCGCGCATGCACCATCCGGACACAGGCAGATCCGGCGTGCAGATGACGATCAGCCATTCGCTTTCGGTCAGCGCTTTCTTGATACTCGAGCCCAGGTCGTCTGCCAGAGGCAGCTCATCCTGATCCCGGAAGCAGCGTTTCAGCTTGCTGACGCCCGTTTTTTTCCGGATCTCACGCGGAATCCGATAGGTTTCCAGTGCTTTCTGGACCGCTTTTGCAGCCGCGGCATCCTTCGGGAGATGACGGTAGCTGATAAACGCACTGTACGTAGTCCCCATGGCTATTCTCCTTTTTCCGCAGTTTTTCCTGTTTTTATCATACCATAAAACAAAATGCTCCGGCCCGGCGGACTGTAAAAAAACAGTGAAAATCTTCTTTCTTTTTTCTGAGTACCGTAAAGATGCCGGAGAGGTCGCCGGAATCCGGCTGCCGTGGTAAAATATACAGGGCATCTCTTCCGCGGAAGCGGCAGAATGCATCTGATCATGAAGGATATCATGCGGGGAGGTTTCTGGAACATGTGGCTTCTGTTCGCGGTTCTTTCCTCGGTATTTGCTGCCCTGACTTCCATCCTTGCCAAAATCGGCATTGAAGGCGTCAATTCCAACCTGGCCACCGCCCTCCGGACAGGCGTTGTTCTGCTGATGTCCTGGGGCATGGTTCTCCTGACCGGTGCCCAGAAAGGTATCGGCCAGATCAGCCCGAAGAGCTGGCTGTTTCTGATTCTGTCCGGACTGGCCACCGGCGCATCCTGGCTTTGCTATTACCGGGCACTCCAGATGGGCCGGGTTTCCCAGGTCGTACCCATTGACAAAATGAGTGTTGTCCTCACGCTTGTGCTGGCATTTGTCTTCCTGCATGAGCAGTTGACCGCAAAATCCATTGCCGGCTGCATCCTCATCGGCGCCGGCACCCTGCTGATGGTCCTGTGACCGCAGAATCAGTGAACACCCCCTGACAGGAGGCAGAAAATGGAATTCAGAACCTATGGCAGTCCGTCTGCCGAAGCCATACTCATCCAGCCGGTGGATGCCCATGACCTGGAAGGGATGAAAAGCGAAATCGAATGGATCCGAAGGAACACGGCAAAAGATTTCCAGGTCATTGCCTGCTGCATCCGCGACTGGAATCACGAGCTTTCGCCCTGGAAGGCACCGGCCGTATTCGGCCGGGAAGACTTCGGCGACGGCGCAGCGGACACGCTTGCGGAAATCCTGAAGCACGGTGTGGATCCGGAAAGGGCCTGCTATCTCGGCGGATATTCCCTTGCCGGTCTTTTTGCCCTCTGGGCCGCCTCTCAGACGGATGTTTTCCGCGGGATTGCCGCGGCCTCCCCGTCTGTCTGGTTCCCGGGCTTTACGGATCTCCTCAGGACCACATCTGTCCGCAGCCCGCGCGTCTATCTCAGTCTCGGGAACCGGGAAGAGAAAACACGGAATCCCGTCATGGCCACGGTCGGCAGCAGGATCCGTGAGACCCATGACCTCCTGGAAGGACAGGGTGTTTCCTGCGTGCTGGAGTGGAATGAGGGCAATCATTTCATGGATTCCGACAAACGGACGGCCCGGGCATTTGCCTGGGTGCTGAACCAGTCATGAAGAACGCCCTGGGAAGTTGGACTGCCTGCACCGGACGTCTGTTGACAATCAGCACGGGAGTCCATAGAATACCCGTATGCAAAAGGCGGAGCATAGAGCGCGGTACCCATCCTTTCTTGCTGTGAAAAGAAAGAAAACCGTGCCATGCTGCGCAGCAGAAGAAAGGAAGACTGCCGCTTATGAAAAAATGGATATTCCCGGTTCTGGTACTGCTTCTGGTCTGCCTGTGTGTTTCGGCACTGGCGGAAGTCTGGTATGTGAAAACACCCAATGGAAAAACGGTGAATATGCGGGATACTTCAAGAAAGGTCGTCGGCCACATCCCCTACGGCACCGCTCTTGTTCCCGACAGCGGGAAATGCACGGAACTGGTTGCCTATGTCACCTACAACGGAGTCAGCGGTTATGTGAGCTGGAATTATCTGGTACAGGACGAGCCCGCTCCCTATAAGAAGTCCTCTTCGTCGAAGAAAGAAGCTGCTGTGGTGGAAGTGTACGGAGAAGGCCAGTATTCGGTTTCCGTCACCGGCGGTGTCTTGCAGTTCCAGAACAAAAAGGGAAAAGCTTCCGGAACGAAATACAGCGAAGTAAAGTTTGATGACCCGGTTTCCCTGGTGGTTACCGCGACCGTCCCCAAGAAACAGAAGATCGACTACTGGCTGATCAACGGCGTCAAGCTTCAGCTGAAGTCAAAAACCCTTGCCCTCGTCGGAGAGGATGAGGACATCACCATTGAAATTGTATATAAATAATCGGATCCGATCCTCAGAAGAAGGAGCGCAGCAGGCCTGCCTCCTTCTTTTTTTGGCCCCTGCCCGGCCCCATGGCTTCCCGGAACACGGTTCCCTGTGTTTCTGTTGTTTTTTGCAGATGTATGGTACAATCTGTAAAAATCCGAAGCGCGCATCTCACAGAAATCATCAACGGAGGACATTTCTTTATGGAAAAGCTGCTGGAAATCATCCGTGGCAGAAAAAGCGTACGTACCTTTGACGGGAACAGGCTGAAAGCGGAAGACAGGGAGAACCTGGAAGCGTATGCAGCCCGCATTGTCAACCCGTTCGGCATTCCGGTCCGGTTTGTGTTCCTGGATGCGGAGGAAAACGGCCTGTCAAGTCCTGTCATCTCCGGCGGAACGCTTTACGTGGCCGGCATCGTTGAAAAGCTTCCGTGTGCCGATGCAGCCTTTGGGTTCTCGTTTGAAAAGTTGGTACTGTATGCCTGGTCCCTGGGCATCGGAACCACCTGGATCGGAGGCACCATGAAACGGGAAATCTTCGAGCAGGCTGCCGGACTTGCTGACGGGGAAAGGATGCCCTGTGTCAGCCCGCTCGGCTACCCGGCCCGGAAACGCTCCCTCCGGGAAAGCATGATGCGCCGGGGTGTCGGCGCAGACACGCGGATGCCCGCGGAAAAGATTTTCTTTGACGGGAAATGGGATGTGCCGCTGTCCGCTGCACAGAAGGAAAAGCTGGGTGATCTGACGGAAATGGTCCGGTGGGCTCCCTCCGCAGTCAACAAACAGCCCTGGCGGATTGTCTGCGCAGATGGCCTATACCATTTCTTCGTGAAGCATGACAAGGGCTTTGTCAGTCCGCAGACCGGAGACCTTCAGATTACCGATGTCGGAATTGCCCTCTGTCATTTCGTCATGGGCCTGGAAGAACAGGGCCGGCATCCGGAGGTCGTTGTCTGTCCCCCGGAACTGAGCCTGCCCGGGGATGCCGAGTATATCGCCACGGTCCGGGACTGCTGAAAATGCTGTCTGATGAAAATCTGAAAGGATGTGTACAGATATGACCTTTGCCGTTCGTTATTACACAAAGACCGGAAATACAAAACGCCTTGCGCAGGCGATTGCCGACGCCATCGGTGTGGAAGCACTGCCGCTCAGCACACCCGTGGAGGAGCCAGTGGACATTCTCTTTCTTGGGAATTCCTATTATGCATTTACCATTGATCCCGAAGTCCGGGCGTTTATCGCTTCACTGGACAAGACAAAAGTCGGCAGGATCGTGAATTTCGGTTCTGCCGCCATGCTCAATTCCACCCTGAAAAAGGTGAAGGCAGAAGCGGTCCGGGTCGGTATACCGGTCGATGCGCGTGAATTCCACTGCCGGGGCGAGTTTAAGGGCATCCATAAGGGGAAGCCGGACGAGAATGACCTGAAGGCTGCTGCCGCGTTTGCCCGGAAGATCGTCGAACAGCCATGATCCTCTATCATACAGGCTTCCAGGTCATCCAGACCCCCGACGTCCACTACGGCCGGAAAAACGCGGATTTCGGTCAGGGATTTTACCTCACTTCCGATGGAGAATTCGCCCATCGCTGGGCCCGGCAGCGGATGGGTGAAAAAACCATCGTGAACACCTATGCCTTCGATGAAGAAGGGCTCACGGTCCACCGGTTCTGCCGGGATGCCGCCTGGTTTGACTACCTTTCGGGAAACCGCCGGCTGAAGCCGGACACGCTGGCGGCCGATGTGATCATCGGGCCGATTGCCAATGATACCCTCTACGATACCTTCGGCATCATCACCAGCGGCTTCCTGAAACCGGAAGACGCCATGCGTCTGCTGCTGATCGGCCCGGAGTATACGCAGATTACGCTGAAGACCGCAAAAGCTGCCGAGCGGCTGAAATGGCTGTCTGCAGAGGTCCTTTCTCCCGAGGATACCGCCAGGTACAGCGAAATGACGGCTTCTGAGCAGGGGGCCTATCAGATCCTGTTTGCTCAGGAACTTGAAAGGCTCACACAAAACGGGCATGAAGGCTGAATCAGGGGCTGATGGCTGCGTTTCCGCTCTTCAGAATCCCAAAATCATGATCCTGTCTGTCCTTTTCCGGAAAACACACCCGCCCGGGTCCTTTCTCCCGTGCGGGTGTTCAAGAAAAAGGCGGTTTTCGGTCTTCCTGCCTTCTGAAAAATGGCCGTGACCGAAACACGGTTTCCTGCATGTTCTTTTCTGCGTATCCTGCCCCGGAGAGGTTTTACTTTTGCCTCAAAATACGATATAAAGAGTGGAAAACAGCATCGTCTCTTTGCGGAGGAAATAGGAAATGACCGGAAATCCTGAACTGCAGTGCACTGTCCATCCCCTGGGCACCCTGCATCCGCTCCTTTTTGTGGTTGTCTGTTCCTTCTACAGGGGGCAGTTTCTCCTGAGCTATCACAGCAGCCACCATGCCTGGGAAACCCAGGGAGGGCACATTGAAGAAGGCGAATCCCCGGACGAAGCCGCCCGGCGTGAGCTCTATGAGGAAAGCGGCGTACGGGACTGTGAGATCCTCCCCGTATGCGATTATCACGCCTTTGATTCGAAGGGATCGGCCAGCGGACGGGTCTATGCGGCTGTCGTCCATTCGCTCGGAGTTCTGCCGCCCTATGAAATGAGCCGGATTCAGGCCTTCGATGCACTGCCGGATCATCTGACCTACCCGTTTGTGACACCGGTTCTGTTTCAGGAAGCACAGAAAATCCTGGCGAAAGGAAGCATTGAAGCATGAGAGATTACAGCTGCCAGAACAAGAAGGCCTGGGAATTTGATGCCTATGCATTCTGGGTCAGACAGTCCGGAACACCGGAAGAAAGGGCCCGGGAAGACTGTCAGAACCCGAAACAGATGCTCCGGCGGTACGCGGACTATTTCGATCACTTTGAAGGGGTAAAGGTTGCCAATATCTGCGGCTCCTGCGGAAAGAAGGCCATCCCGCTGGCCCTCCTCGGCGCCGACGTGACGGTCTT
>ONVN01000219.1 GCA_900321295.1 uncultured Eubacteriales bacterium | reverse complement strand
GCTTTCGTCCATCTTCGGGAAGGGCAGGGGTTCGGCGTTCTCCACGGGTGCGTGGCTGCCGTCGGCCTGAAGCCGCCAGTCCACCTGACGGGGACGGCAGTGGGCCTGCACCTGTTCGAGCACCATATCCTCCGTCTGTTTCCAGACAAAATCCACCGGCTTGGCATCCCGGACGTTTTCCCCGATGAAGAATGCGTAGTCGCCCTTTTCCAGGACCCAGGCCGAGCGCTGGACCGCGCCGGTGTCATCATAGCTGGCGAGGCGCGCAAGCGGGATCCGGATTTCCACGGTTTCCTCCGCACCGGGCTCCAGCAGGGAGGTCTTGGCGAAGCCTGCCAGGATACGGGCAGGTTTGCCGAGCTTTCCCTGGGGGCACTGGGCATAGACCTGGACGACCTCTTTTCCCGGGCAGGAACCGGTATTCCGGACCCGGACCGCTGCCGTGATCTCACCGCTCTGGACGGAGCAGGAAACATCGGACAGGGCAAAGGAGGTATAGCTCAGGCCATAGCCGAAGGGATAGCACACGAGGTCCTTAGCGCCGGGCACCGTCTCAAAGTAGCGGTAGCCCACATAGATGTCCTCATGATAGGTGACGTAATCCTTGGATTCGTTGAAGGTTTCCGAAGACGGATAGGCGCCGAAGTGAATGGCAAAGGTATCCGTCAGGTGGCCGGAGGGCACGGCGTCCCCGCACAGGAGATCCGCCGCGGCCAGGCCGCCCATGCTGCCGCCCTGCCAGGCCAGAAGCGCGGCCTGAATGCCGGAGGTGCTGCGGAACCAGCTGGTATCCATCATGCCGCCGGTATTGAGCACCACGGCAACATACGGGAAGGCCTCTGTGACGGCTTTCACCAGGACCTCTTCTTCACGGCTCAGATAGAAGTCGCCGTCATAGGGCTCCCCGGAACGGTCCCAGCCTTCGCCGGAAAAACGGCACAGGGTGATAACGGCGTATTCGGTTTCCTGACGTGCTTTTTCGAGGAGCTCGGTCGGCACCGGGGCTTCCGGCACTTTGCCGGGCTCCAGGCCTTCTTCATACTTCCTGAGGGTATAGTCCTGATAGTATGCCGAAAGCGGGGCCACCAGGGTGAGTTTTCCTTCCTCTTCCTTCTCCTGAAGGCCCTGGAGCAGGCTGAGGCTGCACAGGGTGGTGACATCGCCGCTGCCCCCGCCGCCCTTGACGTAATCCGCCTGGGCCTTCCCGAACAGGGCAAGCCGGGTTCCCCTGCGGAACGGAAGAAGCTGCGGCTCGTTTTTGAGCAGGACCATGCCTTCGGCGGCTGCCTTTCGGGCCAGTTCCAGATGGGCTTCGCAGCCGGTGATGCGGCGGCCGTCTTTGCCCATGGGATCCAGGGGCATATACTGAATGCGCTGCCATTTGACGGACATGAAATAAGCCTCCCAATCATCTGTTTTATCCGATAAGGTACGCCTTTGAAACGGGTTTTCCTGCCGGAAGGCAGGAAAAAACATCCGATCCCGCAGAAGGTTGCCAAACGGCCCGGAAAACGGTACAATTGCCTGCAGAACGACAGAGGGGCGGCGGCCCCGGATAAGACGAAAGGAACGGACAGCCATGAAACGAACCTTTCTGGCACTTCTTCTCAGCCTCCTTTCCCTGTTTGCCCTGGGAGGGTCCGCCGAGGAGATCACGGACGAAGAGGCGTTTGCGAAAGCGATCCAGCCGGTGCCGGTCCTGGTCTTCTCCATCGGAGGCGATGTCTTCTATGGGGAAACCGCGGACAACACGGCCGGCGATGTGCTGATGGAATATCTCGGAAACAGCCGGATGGAAACGGAACTGGATGAGGCCGGAACCGGCATCCTGCCCTGGACACTGCCCCTGGACGCCTCGGAAGAACCGGGTTCTGCCGGGGATCTGGTGCTCCTCTCGGACGACTGGGTACAGCTCTGTCTGGAGGACGCAGAGGAAACTTCTGTTCCTCTGGCCCATATCCGGTCCGGGAGTCCGGAAGACTGGCGGGCAGCCTTCGGGGCGGGAAACGTGCGGTTCACCCTCTGGATTGAGTGGAGCGAATAAGAAAGGGGATCATGGCCATGAGGAAAGGACTTGCCCTGCTGCTTTGCCTGGTGCTTCTGCCGGTCTTTCCGGCTCTGTCGGAGGGAATCCCCCTCTGGAGAGACGGAACACCGGTTCTCGATTCCATCCTTGCCTATGTGGAGGCTGTGTCGGATGAACAGTCTCCGGACTTTGTGCCGAAGGAACAGCGCATTGTGGTGTTTGACTCGGACGGAACCCTCTACGGGGAGCGGTTCCCGACCTATCTGGATACCTGGCTTCTGCTTCACCGGCTTCTGCATGACGCATCCTATGAAGCCGCGCCTTCGGACCGGGCATGGGCTGAGGAAGCCGAAGCAGCCCTTCTCCGGCATGAGGCGGAGCCGGATTCCCCGCGGTCCGGAGCCCAGATGGCTGCGGAGGCTTTTCAGGGTTTTACCGTGGAACAGTACCGGGCCTATGCCCGGCAGCTCCTGGAGACGAAGGTCGAGGGCTTTGAGGGGATGGTTTACGGGGACGGTTTTTTCCGGCCGATGGAGGAACTGGTCCGGTATCTGCATGCACATGACTTTACCATCTTTATCGTCAGCGGTGCGGAGCGGAATCTCCTGCGCGAACTCATCACCGGTCATCTGGACGCGTGGGTGCCGCCCTACTGCGTCATCGGGAGCACCTTCTCCCTTACGGCGACCGCCCAGGGGGACAAGGCGGCCCGAAGCTACAACATGACCGGGGAAGACGAGGTGCTGCTGGAAGGGAATCTGGTCAGCAAGACCCAGAAGTTCAACAAGGTGGTCAGCATTGTCAACGAGATTGGCACTGTTCCGATTCTCGCCTTCGGCAATACCTCCGGGGACTTCTCCATGGGAACCTATGTGCTTCAGCACGGAGGGCGTGCCTACATGCTTCTGTGCGACGATGTGGAGCGGGACTACGGAGACCTGGAGGTGGCGGAGAAGTTCCGGAAGGAGTGCGAAAAACTCGGCTTTGAAACCATTTCCATGCGGGACTGCTTTGAGACGATCTATGGTGAGGATGTCCGAAAAGTGGAGGAAGAAACACTCGCTCCGGCTGCGTGAATAGCCGGAAGCATTCAAAAAGGGTGTCCGGATTTTGTCCGGACACCCTTTTCATAGGCTCGGTTTTCAGTTTTCCCGGTTGGGATACCAGGCGAGGAGTTTCTCGCCCAGGAGCTTCCCGATGGCTTCCACGAAGTAGAAGTCGCCGTAATTCATCTGGATATGACGGCCGGGCAGGTCATGATAGGCGCTGGTGCACTTGGTGAAGACGGCCGGCGTGGCCTCGGTCCAGTCGGCACAGGTCTTTTCCTGGGCCCGGAGGATCTTCAGGGCCGCTTCATAGTAGAATCTGCCTTCACACTCGGGCACCATGCGGGCGAGCTCCAGGAGACCGGAGGCGGCAATGTTGCCGGCGGCGTTATCCCGGATATCGGGATCGGCGGGCTGACGGAAATCGCAGCGCGGGACCCAGTCATCGGTGATCTGGCTGATGAAGTAATGGGCTACACGCTTGGCGGTGTCCAGGTACTCCTGTTTTCCGGTGTGCAGATAGCTCAGGGTGAAGCCGTAGAGGGCCCAGGCCTGGCCGCGGCTCCAGCTGGAACCGCTCTCAAAGCCCTGTCCGCCGGGATTGTCCAGGAAGTCTCCGTCGTCGGGATCAAAGATCACGATGTGATTGCAGCTGCCGTCGGGACGGACAAACGCCTTCATGGAGGTGTCGGCGTGCTTCATGGCAATCAGCTGATACCGGGGGTCTCCGGTGACCTCGCTGGCCCAGTAGAGGATCGGGAGGTTCATCATGCAGTCGATGATGGCCCAGCCCTCACGTCCTTTTCCGTTCCAGGCACGGATAAAGCCGTTGGGGTTGAAGCGTCCGGCCAGGACCTCCGCTGCATAGAGGACGCGGTCATAGCTGTCCGGATTCTTTTCCAGGGCATAGCGGACACCGGAGTGGATCAGCCACATGAAGCCCACGTCATGGCTCAGGTTCTTGAAATCCTGAAGGGCCTTGTCCAGCATTTTCTCCGTGCGGACGGCCTCTTCTCGGTACAGGTCTTTCCCGGTCATGCGGAACATCTGCCACATGGTGGCCGGCCAGAAGCCGTTGGTCCACCAGCCGATGTGGGTTTCCTTCCACTGGCCGTTCTCGGAGGAGTAGGGCATATAGTCCACTTCATTGGCCTTTTTCAGACCATAGGCCATTTTGGCATCCAGTTTTTCCTTCATTTCCCCGACCCAGGCCATCAGTTCGGGATTGGCAGCGGTTTCCTTCACAAGATCAAAGCTCATCGTTTCATTTCCTTCCATTCAGAGTCTGAAAAGCGCCGAAGAGCGGAGCTCTCCGGCGCAGCTCGCCTATGTTTAACCCTTGACAGCACCCACCATGACGCCCTTCACGAAATACTTCTGAAGGAACGGATAGATGCACAGAACGGGCACCGTGGTCAGGATGATGGTGGAGTACTTGATGGCTTCCGCGTACTGGTTGACCATGTCGTTGTCGGAACCGGCGGAGTTGAGCACGTTGGAGTTGGCGATCAGGATGGAACGCATGACGTTTTGGATCGGCAGCTTCTCGTTGTCGGCGAGATACAGGGAGGCATTGAACCATGCATTCCAGTGGCCGACACCATAGTACAGGAGCAGCACGGCGATGGTAGGCATGATCAGCGGCAGGATGATCCGGAAGACAATGATGATATCATTGGCGCCGTCGAGATAGGCAGACTCCGTGAGGCTCTCCGGCACACCCTGGATGGCGGTACGGCAGATGATGGCGTTGTACACGCTCATGGCACCCGGAAGAATGAGAGCCCACAGGGAATTGTAGAGTCCCAGGTCACGAACGTTCAGGTATGCGGGAATCATGCCGCCGGAGAAGAACATGGTGAACATGATCAGAAACTGGATCAGCGGCTTGAACAGCAGGTTCTTGGAGGCTGTCACATAGCCGCAGAAGAGGGTCAGGACAATGTTGATCGGCAGGGAGACCAGCAGCACGATCAGGATGTTCTTGTAGCCCGAGAGCAGCAGCGGATGGGAGAAAGCCAGGCCGTAGGAACCGACCGTGAAGCCATGCGGCCAGAAAATGGCGCCGGGGTGCGCAACCAGATAGGAGTTCTCGGTCATGGAAGCGCACAGCACGTACCACATGGGGTACAGGGTGACAAAGCAGAGCAGCAGCATGATGATGATGTTGATGACGTCAAAGGTACGGCTGCCGACAGACTCGCGGATCTTGTTGGATTTTCTTGCAGTTGTCATGTTACGCTTCCTCCTTTCAGAACAGACTGTTTTCGCTCACCCTGGAGCTGATGAAGTTCGTGGCAAACAGGAACACGATATTGACGATCGTGTTGAACAGGCCGATGGCGGTGGAGTAGGAATACTGCGGTGTGCCGCCGCCGAAGGAGAGGCGGTAGGTATAGGTCGAGATGATGTCCGACACATCGTAGATGTTGGAGTTGTACAGGAGCAGGGTCTTCTCATAACCCACGCTCAGGATGCGGCCCATACGCAGGATGAAGAGAATGATGATCGTCGGCAGGAGACCGGGCAGGGTGACATGCAGCACCTGCTGGAAACGGTTCGCACCATCGATCTTGGCAGCTTCATACTGTTCCTGGTCAATGCTGGAGAGGGCAGCCAGATAGATGATGGAGTTCCAGCCGATCGTCTGCCAGATCTCCGAAATAATATAGATCGTCCGGTAGTAGGCTGAGTTCAGAAGCCAGTTCTGTCTTGTCCCGCCGAACATGACGACGATGTCGGAGATGAGACCGTCCTGCTGGCAGTAGACACGGATCAGGGCGCAGGTGACGACCATGGAGATGAAGTAGGGCATGTAGGTGATCGTCTGCACCGTCCGCTTGAACTTGCTGCTCCGGAGCTCATTGAGAAGCAGGGCAAGCAGGATCGGGGCCGGGAAACCGAAGATAATGGTAAGCAGGGAAATGGTAAAGGTATTGCCGATCAGACGGCTGAAATACGGGTCTGTAAAGAACTTCTCAAACCAGGCATACCACGGATCCATCCAGGCGCTCCGCTCAATGCCTCTGGTGGGCTTGTAGTTCTTGAAGGCAATCACCAGACCATACATGGGCTTATAGCAGAACAGGGCAAGATAGACCAGGACAGGAAGGATCAGCAGATACTTCCATTTGTTCAGTTTCCAGTCCCGGATTACACGCTGGCCAAAGCTCAGGCGGTGGTAATGCGTCACCGGTTTGCTGGCATTAGTCATTCCATCAACCTCCTTCGGGTGACAGGGAAAGAACCGTTTTCACAGGAAAGGCCTCTGAAAAGGGCGGCCCTTTCACTTCACCCGGTGCGCGAAAGGGCAGGGAACAGTTTGGAAAAACACGGAGGAGGACGCCCGTGCATCCTCCTCCTGCTTTTTATGTCTGGACAGATACAGAGAGATCAGATGACTGACCAAAACTGTGCCTTCTCAGATTAACGAGCCTCATAACGATCCAGAGCACCCTGGCGGATCTCAAGGATCTTGTCGAGCTTCAGGGCGTCATAGCCTGCGAGGTAGGCTTCCCAGACAGCATCATCATTGATGTCCTTGCTGCCGGTGACGAAAGCTGCATAGTTTTCTGCGACATAGGTGTTCAGGTTGCTGTTGCCGCCGAGGAGGTCGAGCTGGTCACTTTCATCGGTGGTGAAGGTGATGCCGACCGGCCACTTCCAGCCGCCGGTGACGGCCAGGGTCTTTGCCTGGACTTCGGGATCAGCAAAGTATTCGTCCTTGCCGAAGGTGTAGAAGAAAGCGTCGTTGGCAGCGATGGCCACAGGGCTGTTCTTCAGATAGAGCAGGTTGGTGGCCTGGATGCAGCTGTTGCCCCAGGTTGCGCCGTTGTACTTGGTCATGGGG
>ONVN01000209.1 GCA_900321295.1 uncultured Eubacteriales bacterium | reverse complement strand
TGTGATTGGCCCAAGATGATGCAGCAGAGACTCAGCATCACGCCGCACTCCCAGAAGGAGAGCCTGTGAGGGGGGTGCAGAGGGCAGTACTGCATCGGTCAGATTGAGAAATGCCTGCATGATAAGTCTGGTCACACGGGCGCGTGTGTAACGCTTCGTGCAGGCTTTGTCAAGCAAGTCATCAATGGAAACAGCATTTTTTACGGCCTTGCGAACCCTGACAGGAAGCCCTTCTGTCTGATCAGTCAGATGACTCCAAGCATCATCTGGTATCGTCCGAAGTGTGCACAGTATGGCTGCATCCAAAGCCTGTGGTTTCATCACATGACCTTCAAGGGCTGCTTTTTTCAGAATACGCATGCTTGTTTCCGGCAAGGATTCGGATAAGGAAAGCCAGTCTCCACGTGAAAGCGCAGCACGGATTGCGGTGGCACTGGAATAGGAACCTGTGTTGATTTGGGAATCGAGGTATCCCGATTTTCTCAGGATGCACATTGGCGTCATCCTGCTGTTCAGACGCTGGAGTATTCTGAGATAGCATACGGACAGGGTGTTGTTCGGAGAACTCAGCACCGTGAAAGCCTCAGGACAAACAAGACAGGCCGATTTTGCGAGGGCAGATGGATAGGAGAGACCTTGCTGGAGAAAGGTATGCAGGGCAACTTTCATTTCTTCAGGAGGATGTTCCAGCAAATCAGCAGCTCGCGTCAAGGACATCAGATCCGGGGTTTCACATCCGAAAGACAGCATGGTGCACCCAAGACCATCAAGCAGAGAAACACCACCAAGCGCAAAGTGCTCTGCATCCCTCAGCGCCCATGAAACAGGAAGCGCAAAAACAGCATCTGCCCCACCTTCAAGGGCCATCTGTACCCGATCTCGGACAGGAAGTATGGCCATGTCGCCTCGCTGGGTAAAGCAGGTGGACATGACAACGACAATGTAATCCGCCCCGGCCTTCCTTGTTTCCTCCAGATGAAACTGATGGCCTTTATGAAAGGGATTATATTCTGCAATGACGCCTGCGATTCTTGGAGAGTTATCCTCGGACTGGAAAGTGGAAGAAGAGGAAAAGCTTTGCATGAAATCCTACTTTCTTTTATGTTTAAAATCATGTATAATTATTTTGGTAGTGTTTGTTCCAATTCGTCGGATATTACCATCAATTTATCGATTGAAAATGGAGGAATTGCAAATGTCTGTGATTGATCAGATCAAAGCCAAAGCGAAGACGAATGTGAAGCATATTGTGCTTGCCGAGGGCGATGAGCCTCGTACAGTTCAGGCTGCCGCAAAGATTGTGGCAGAGGGTCTTGCAAAGATCAGTCTTGTGGGTAATCCTGAAAGCATCCAGAAGGTTGCAGCAGAGACTGGCACCGACTTGAAGGATGTTGCTATTGTAGATCCTGCTACATGGCCGAAATCTGAAGCATACGCACAGAAGCTCTGTGAGCTGCGCCAAAAGAAGGGCATGACAATGGAGCAGGCTACAGATCTGGTTTATCACAATACGCTTTATTTTGCAACCATGATGCTGAAAATGGACGATGCAGATGGCATGGTTGCTGGTGCAATCAACTCCACAGGTAATGTTCTTCGCCCGGCTCTCCAGATTATTAAGATGGCCCCTGGTATTTCCACAGCTTCCAGCTGCTTCATCATGGAGCTGGCGACGAAACAATACGGGTCTGACGGTGTGATGCTGTTTGGTGATTGCGCAGTAAATATCGAGCCCAACAGCGATGAACTTGCTGCCATTGCAATTGCTACTGCGAACACATGCAAGTCCCTCCTTGGCGTTGAACCCAAAGTAGCGATGCTTTCCTTCTCAACCAAGGGCAGTGCAAAGCATGATACAGTTACTCGTGTTCAGGAAGCCACGGCAAAAGCTCATGAGCTTGCTCCCGATCTGGCTCTTGACGGCGAACTGCAGGCAGATGCGGCATTGGTTGAGACGGTCGCCAATCTGAAGGCTCCAGGTTCCCCTGTTGCCGGAAAGAATCCCAATGTCCTGATTTTCCCGAACCTTGGTGCAGGTAATATTGGATACAAGCTGGTGCAGCGTCTGGCTGGTGCAAAGGCAATTGGACCGATCATTCAGGGTCTCGCGAAACCGGTCAACGATCTTTCCCGCGGATGCAATGTTGAAGAGATTATCAATACTGTCGCTGCAGTTGCTGTTATCGCTCAGGGCTGAAGTATAAAGGAATAGGAGAGACCGTAATATGAAGATTCTGATTGTAAACGCTGGTTCTTCCTCTTTGAAGTTTCAGCTCATCGATATGGATGGCGAAATTGTTCTTGCCAAGGGACTTGTGGAACGTATTGGCATCGAAGGCGGCCACCTGAAGCAGACTGTTACGCTTCCCAGATCGGATAAAAAAGTCTATGAGGTTTTCAAACCGATTGCTGACCATGTTGAAGCAACCCAGATGATGCTTGCCGCTCTGCAGGATCCTCAGAAAGGTGCCATCAAGAGTGTTGTGGAAATTGGTGCTGTTGGTCACCGTGTTCTGCATGGTGGAACGAAGTTTTCTGCCTCTGTTGTCATCAATGATGCGGTGAAAGACGCCATTCGTGAATGCATTCCGCTTGGACCTCTTCACAATCCTGCGAACCTTATGGGTATTGAAGCCTGTGAAAAGGTTATGCCTGACACTCCGCAGGTTGCTGTTTTCGATACTGCATTCCACCAGACGATGCCTCCGAAGGCTTATATGTATGGCGTACCCCGTAAGTATCATGATCAGTACGGCGTTCGCCGCTATGGTTTCCATGGAACGTCTCACAGATATGTTTCCAAACGTGTATGCGAATTCCTTGGAATTTCACCTCTGGGAACCAAAATCATTATCTGCCACCTGGGCAATGGCTCCAGTTTGAGTGCTGTTGTAGACGGAAAATGCGTGGATACATCCATGGGTCTTACGCCTCTTGATGGTCTTCTGATGGGTACACGCTGCGGCACATTGGATCCTGCTGTTGTGCAGTTCATTGCAAATACCGAGCATATGTCGGTTGATGATGTGCTTTCGATGATGAACAAGAAGTCTGGTCTGCTTGGCATCAGCGGCTTGTCCAGCGATATGCGCGATATTGACGCAGCAGCCGATAAGTATAATGGTGATGCGATGCTTGCCCGTGATATGCTTGTTTATGGCATCAAAAAGTATATCGGAAGCTATGCGGCTGCCATGGGCGGTGTGGACATGATTGTCTTTACTGCAGGTATCGGAGAAAACAACGGTCAGCTTCGTGAACGTATCATGGACAATATGGAATGGCTCGGAGCAAAGCTTGACCACGCCAAGAATGCGGCTTGTGCAGACGGACATGCTGTAGAGTGTGTCATTTCTTCTGACGATTCCCGCGTGAAGGTTCTTGTTATTCCGACAAATGAGGAAATCATGATTGCCCGCGATACACTTGAACTGACAAAGTAATGGTGTGAAATGGCCGGACATGGTGCGCTGCGCCATGTCCGATTTTTATTTTGTGTTGGATATCATGAGCGGAGGGACTGACCTCTTGCTCGGACATGGGGGGAGAAAAGATGGATAGGAAAAAGATACGACTGGAATGGAGTGCCTTTGGAATCGTTGGCCTGGTTTTTTTTCTGATTGGTATTCTTTTCTTGGCTATTGGTTTGTCGATCGGGTTTTCCTTTTCCAGAGCTGGCTTATTTCAGGATTTTGAGGAAGGTTATCTTTTTCTGGCTGTTTTTGGCGGCATCGGTGCCATCTTTACGGTGATTGGTGCAGTTTTTCTGTTCAGAGAAATCAGCAAAAGACGCAGAACTTTGCGCGCATTTGAAAGCGGATATTATATTACAGCTAAGGTCACGGGAATTGTGCGGCACACGAATGTGCGAATCAATGGAAGATGTCCATATACAATTGAGTGCCAAGTAAATGACAGAGACACTGGAAAACTTCATGTGTATGAAAGCAGATATCTCTATTTCGTTCCAGACGAAAATCTGGTAGGGAAGGAAGTCAAAGTGTATCTTGACCGCATGGATGAAAAATCATACTATGTGGATGTTGATGACATCATTCCTGAAGTTGTTTTTCATCGGTAATCAGAGTGAAGCAGACCGAGTATGTTTCAGGAATGAAAAGAAGGTTACCGCAGGTATGGAATTGAAAAGGATAATGAACCAGGACGGTGTGGTTAATCAGCGAAATACATAATTTCTGAAAATGAAATTGTTCGGGAACGAGGAGAATGGTCATGAAATGGGGAACGGCCGTAGGCTTTCTTCTATTTGCCATCATGCTCTGCCAGCTCAGCTGTGCGGAGACGCATACTGTACGATTAGATGGCAGTTTTCTCTCAGATAAGGATACTGTCATTGCAGGATACAGGGCAGATATAGGCGCGAAGGTCGATATGCAGTGCCGCGATACGGATGGAAAAATATGGGACCTTCGAGAAATTGCTCACGGGGACGGTTTTGCTCTTCTTGGGGCATCCATTCGTTTCTATGTAGAAGATGCAGTTGGACATAATCAATATCTGATATGGCGGGCATTGGATGATAAAATGCATACGTTTTCCATGCGTTCCTCCGGGGGAAACTATCTCCATGCTGGCTGGAACATGATCGATGCTACTGCCCTTTTTTCTTCATGGCTTGAGGACAACGAACCTATATGTGGTTTCGCGCTCTCATGCGTGGGTGGAAAAAAAGGTCATGGTGTCATCATGAGAAACCGCATCTCTTTCACCGTAACTTTCTCAACAGAAGAAAAAATGGGACTCTTTTCTGACGACAGGATATCAGAAACGGAAATGCTGGACGGGGCTTTTTCTCTGCTTGAGGAAGGAAATGTGTTTCTGGAACGTTATGATTATACAGCCGATTCATTGACGACTGCCATTTATCCTTTGGGGGTTCCATACTATTTTGGTGGACATAATGAAAACAAGATTTTGCAGGTTTTCTATCCGTTACAGGAATCTCATTATTTCAAGGCGGACAGGAAATATCTGTGTGGATTTGACTGCGCCGGTTATACAAACTGGTGTTTGAGACAGGCCGGATTTGAAGAGCACCCCGACCTGGATTCTATTCTAGGGAGAGGGTCTGACAGCTTTTTCCTGGATCCGAAACATCCGGAAACATGGCCGTATTACTGTCTTCCGGGCGACTTTATTACCGTTACGCATGGATATGACCATGTTATGATTTATCTGGGAACGTTACGCACATTTGGCTTTGACGCTGATGAGGTCGGGGAGGCGGCAAAGTATATGGATTATCCGCTTGTGATTCACTGCGGTTCGAATCCCTTCTATTATGAGCGATATGCAGAATATCTGAAGGAGAAAGGTCAGCGCAGTATCACACCGACGGATGGCGGTGTGACAGTATCGATCGTGATGGCGGATAACCGCATGGCACAAGCGACCAAAAAAGCAGTATGGGGAACAACCTACGGATATTTTTCTTTCAATGAAACTCCGCTTCTCATCTTTCCACTGAATGACTGCACAGATTTTGCGTGGTATTGTCCATCATCATAAATCGGAAGGAACAGTATGAACGAAAAGAAACCAAAAATCATTGTTGTCAGTGTACGCAATCTCCTGATTCGTTCCATTATGGCATTTTCAGGTCTTGCAATTATATTGATTGTCAACAGAACGTGGATTGATTATACACGGTACGTATATCATGATATGTTTCCTGAAATAGTGCGTTTTCTGCCTCTGGGCCCATGGGCAGCAACTGCTCTTTGGGTTGTTGCCGCGATTTCTGCTTCATTTGCCTCTGTACGCTTCTTTTGGAACCATAAGTACTTTGCTGGGGCGATAATCCTTGCCGGATATGCTTTTTTCGGGCATGTGGCCATGTATCTTTATCCTTTGCATTTCATTGCTGCGGCCTTGAGTCACACGGGCTTGCTTCGCTGCAACCGATTTGCTGTAAGTATTCATGAAAAGGATGATCTGAAGAAAAGGAAATCCACACATCTGCATTGTGATCCTCGTTCCGATGAAAATGAAGATGATGCTTCGCGATAACACGGGAAAGGGTCCCGTTGGAATACCATTTTCAGATTTTAGGTATATTTGGAAGCTTTCAGGGAAAAAAAGAAGTTGACAAGATTACAAAAGCGTGTATAATACGCATCGTTCGCTGCGAGAGCAGCCACGTGCACCATTAGCTCAGTTGGTAGAGCACCTGACTCTTAATCAGGGTGTCTAGGGTTCGAGTCCCTAATGGTGTACAT
>ONVN01000367.1 GCA_900321295.1 uncultured Eubacteriales bacterium | reverse complement strand
CTGGAAATCGATTACGGAGGCTATCTGTTTATTGCCCGCCTTTATGAAGGTGGTTCGACTCTTTTTGGCGCAGTCTTCTTTATTATGCTGGCATGTCTTCTTCTGGCGAAACACTGGAAGATGAAGACTGCTGCACTGATGGACTGCGTAGCCCCTGGGGCGGCTATTGCGCTGTTTGTTGGACGGGCTGCTGAGTATTTCAACGGACAGGGACTTGGGCAAGCAGTTGAGGATACTGCTTTTCAGCGATTCCCATTTGCAGTCTGTACCTACATGGATGAAGAATGGTCAGAATGGTATCTTGCCGTATTTGTTTTTGAAGCGGCAATGGCCTTGGTCCTTTTTCTGACGATGATGTTCCTGTGTCATCGCAGGCAGAAGGCAGGATTCCTTTCGGGCTTTTTTCTTGCTGTCTTCTGTGCTTCCCAGATCTTTCTTGAACAGCTTCGTGCAGATGACTGCATTCGTTTTGGTTTTGTCCGGCTTACGCAGTTATGTGCATTTGCTGTTCTGATTGCTCTGCTTGCATTCCGTACGAGCCATCTTGTTCGAAACAGAGGATGGAACTGGGAAGACACCGTCCGTATGATTCGTTTTATATCTGCAGCTCTCTGTGTAGTCTTTATTGAGTTTGCATTTGAGAAACCGCAGTTTTATCCCTATCTTTCTGCGTCCATCATCCTTTTCTCCCTGAGCATTGCCTGCCCTGAATTTCAGAAGGCATGGAAACAGAAGAGAATTGCTCACGGCTTTGCTGCACTTGTCAGTCTCATTCTGGCTGCTTTGATGCTGTATATACTGACGCTTGGCCTGGAAAACGAATGGGATTATCTGTATGCACTGATGGCTGTATGTGTTTCAGTGATGGCGTTTGACGCATGTCCAAGAAACAGACTGGAATAGTAGAAAGAGGCGAGAAAGTGTATCGCGTTGTCCATCCGAATACTCCTGTTGACGGTACGCCTGCAGAAAATGCCTATCTGGTTCTCGATGAAGTCGGGAATACAGCAGGACAGGGGCGTGTCATCTATCAATATCTTCCGCACATGGACCCCGATTGTCCCATTAATCTGTATTTTGACATGAAATGTGATCTTGCGGGACGCTATGTTCTTCTTGGCGCTTTGCTCGCCAGGGCACGTCAGCTGCGTGATGTCAACCCGCAGGTGCATGCCAGGGTCTATACAATGGTGCATCCGGAGGATACGGACAGTCAGGCTTTTTACACAAGCAGTGGAATGACTCTTGAACAGCGGGAATCTCTTGTATCCCTCCAGATTCCTGCAGCGGAAAGCAGGCTGCCGATGGGGTGCCAGGTTTTTGCTGTCCCGATGAATACACCGGAAGAAAAATTGAGTTTTTTAAATCGACTGAATAATAATGACATACGTCATATTGATTTTGTACTTCTGCAGCAGTTTATGCGTACATCGCATTTCCAGCTTCTGGGGTTGACGCGTGAGAATACGGTTGTTTCGGAATTGATGATGGTAGGAAATGGAAGCTCTGCTGAGCTGATGGCTGTCTACACTTATCCGACATACCGTAAGCAGGGCCTTGCAAAGGCCTTGCTTCACAGAAGCATGGTCATCTTGCAGTCCGAAGGTGTTTCACATTTTACGGCCCGTGTTATGACAAGGTCCAAGCCGCAGATGGGGCTGGTGAACGCATTTGGAGCTCAGGAAGAAGAAGTCATTTCCTTATTTCCTGATCTGATGTTGTAAGAAGAGGTATATGTATGGCAAAACTCTATTTCCGTTATGGCGCAATGGGTTCCTCAAAGACAGCGAATGCAATCATGGTTCAATACAATTATGAAGAACGCGGTCAGCATGTATTGATGGTCAAGCCTGCGATGGAAAACCGGGATGGTGCACGAACGGTTATGAGCCGCTGCGGACTGAAGACAGAATGTGTCTTTATGGAAGAGCTTCCGGAAAGAGACATTTCACAATATGCATGCATCATTATTGATGAAGCGCAGTTTCTCACCAAGGACCAGGTTGCTTTCCTGGTTCATATTGTGGATGACCTGAATATTCCTGTCATTGCATATGGCCTGCGGACTGACTTTCAGAATAACTTTTTTGAGGGCAGCCTGTGGCTGATGGCGTGGGCAGACACGATTGAAGAGGTTAAGACAATTTGTTGGTGCGGAAAAAAAGCCATCTGCAATGCACGTGTTTTCAATGGAAAGGTTGTCAAGGAAGGCGATCAGATTCTGCTGGGAGGCAACAGCCAGTACATTTCTCTGTGCAGAAAGCATTGGGCAAGTGGTGATGTTGGTCCATTCACCAATCTGCATCTGGGAGACTGAAGCCATTGATCGGATACCTCCTTCGAATTTCCTGTTGCATATTCAAGGAAAAAGTGATATAGTATCGGCCGTCGCATCACGACGGTTGCTGATATAGCTCAGTCGGTAGAGCGCATCCTTGGTAAGGATGAGGTCCCCAGTTCAAATCTGGGTATCAGCTCCATAGGAAAAGCCCCGAACAAGATGGTTCGGGGTTTTTCCTTGTTTTCGGAGCTTTTTCTCAAAGAAAGAGGGAAAACGCATATCTGTTACAGGGACCATAGATCTGGTAAGGAAGCGGCTGAGCGCAATGTGGGCATGAACAGTTACGGAGACAATCGATGGCTTCAGAAACCGTATTTCTCAGAGTGATTATTCGGCCCATATTTTCCGTACAACAGAATACACGCTCTGTCTGATGATCTTTCAGGCAGAGCGTGTGTTCAGAAGAAACAGAGATCAACTACAGATGACTGGAAGCAGGTCGGATACGATGAAGGATCAGACGGAGTTTCTGGAGCCGGGAAAGCTGGCTGTACAGCTGCTGAGCGAAAGAGCGATAAAGAAGAATATCGTCATCGACTGGAATTTCATGACCATAGAAAACTGCGGAAGCACAATCAGAAAGCGTACGCAGGTCGGCAAACGGTGCGCCAAGAGTTCCCACGCGCTCAAAGAATGCGGCGTGTGTCTCAGCCGGTGCCCTGTTATAGTTCATCACATGAAGGATATCAAGAATCTCCTGAATCCAGACAAGCCAGACATCTTTAGGATCATGTTTTCTGGCCGCACGTTTTTGGGGCTGCGTAAGGAAAATTCTTAATGCAACCATGAACAGAAGCAGCAGAAAGAGGATCCATAGAATGGGGTTGGAGTTCGTAGAGGGTTCTTCGTTGTCGGACGCAGAAATCTCAGGAGGCGTAACGGAAGGTTCCGAAGAAGACTTTTCTTGGGGAACAGGAGAGGGAGTTGGAGATAAAGAGGGCGAAGGAGAGGGTGACGGCGCAGGCGAAGGCGTGTTCTGGTGAGGATCCGGGCTGTTTGCTGGCGGTACTGTCCCCGTGGATTGCGACGAATTACGGCTGTCCGATGGGGATGACTGCGTTCCGCTCCTTCCTGAAGTTGCCTCTGCCGTAAGCCAGCCGAAACCGGGAAAGTAGATCTCTGTCCAGGCGTGTCCATCGTGACCGGTGACATAAGTTGTACCTGAAGAAGTTGGAGCAACAAGAAAACCTTCCACATATCTGGCTGGAATCCCATTCATTCGGCACAGAACCGTGAGGGCTGTTGCAAAATAAGTGCAGTATCCTTCCTGTGTCTGCAAAAGGAAGAAACTGACAAAATCAGCTGTATCAGGCACCGGATCGACTTCCAGAGAGTATGTGCAATGGGTACGCAGATAGTTGATCATTGCTTGGACCTGCTCATAGGTGGTTGTTTTTCCGGAGGTAATGGAGTGGGCTAGATCATAAAGCTGACTGGAAAGATGAGCTGGAAGCCTTGTATAGTTTTCAACGATTTTCCTGTAATCTGGGTCATCCTGCATTGCGCACAGCGAGATGACTTCATCCAGACCCTGCTGACCGAAAACAGCCATGGAAGAGCGAACGGTCCAGGCATCTCCTGCGACAAGATCGCGCGTGGCAAAGATTTCTGAAGCCTGATTAAAATAGGGAATGATATCACCGCTGCAGGTAAGATCCATAACACGCTGCGGAACAAAAAGATCGGAAGCACTTGTGCTGGCCATCTGCACCGAGAAAGTCGACGGAGCAAGAAGAGGCGATGAGGAAAGAGAGGAAGAAGGCAGAGACTGATTGAAAACGGTATTGCGTACAGACAGCCAGCGCGGGGAAATCCAGAGATAACGCCGCCCGCCTGTGGTATCTATCCAGGCTCTCCCGGTATACTCATTTTTCACTGCACCACGGAGATAGACCCGCCTGGATGTTTTGACAGCCATGACGAGATGATCATTGGGGACAGCGGTTCCTCCCAGCAGACTGGAACCGTTGGGATAGTAGCCTTCTGAAGCGAGTGAGAATACGGTACGGGGTTCTGTGTAGAACAGATAATCCATGATACGCTGCCGAATATTGTCTGCCGTTTCCTTGAGCGGCTGTATGGTGATCCCGCTTTGAGGAGTACAAAGAAAAGAAAGCAGTGTGAGAAGAACTGCAAGTGGAAGAACGGTGCGCATATTCTGCCATGGAAGGTCCGATATTTTCACCGACATGATCACGGCAGCAACCACAGAGGGAATCATGTACAGAAGAAATACCGGTGCT
>ONVN01000270.1 GCA_900321295.1 uncultured Eubacteriales bacterium | reverse complement strand
GCAAAATCCTCCTTTGGTCTGATGGATAAACTGGCGGATGCCCTGAACCGGAACATCCCGGATGAAGGAAACCCCATCAAGCCTTCTCTTGCCGAAGGCATCTCGGTCCGGAATCTCCGTTTTGCCTACGGAGAAGAAAAAACGGTCCTGCAGGATGTCAATATGGAACTGCAGGCAGGCGGCTGTTACGCCCTTGTCGGCGGATCCGGCAGCGGCAAATCGACCATCCTGAATCTTCTCATGGCTTCTTCCAGGGATTATGCGGGTGAAATCCGCTATGACGGAAAAGAACTGAAAACCGTTTCCCCGGGATCGCTCTACGATCTGGTCTCCATCATTCAGCAGAACGTATTCGTATTCAACAGCACCATCCGTAACAACATCACGATGTTCTCGGACTTTCCGAAAGAGGATGTGGACCGTGCGGTGCGTATGTCCGGTCTGGAAAAGCTGATCCGTGAAAAGGGAGAGGATTATCTCTGCGGCGAAAACGGGTCCGGGCTGTCCGGCGGCGAACGTCAGCGGATTTCCATTGCCAGAGCGCTTCTGCGCAAAACGCCGGTGCTGTTTGTCGATGAGGCAACCGCTTCCCTGGACGCTGAGACCAGCTTCGAAGTTCTGGACGCGATCCTGAAGCTGGACGGCTATACCCGTGTCATTGTCACCCATGACCTGGATGAAAATATCCTCCGCCGCTGCACCGGCCTGTTCACCCTGAAAAACGGGACGGTAGCAGAGGAGGGCACATTTGACAGCCTGATGGAAAAGAAAGGTTACTTTTATTCGCTCTTCACCGTTTCCCAGCGATAATCCTCCGACGCTGTTCTGCGTTTTTCCCCTGGCACACAAAGAAAAACCGGGTCAGGGTCCTGCTGGATACCCTGTCCTTCCGACATGGCCATAAGCGATTGCGAAGACAGGCATACCGGATTTCTTCCCGATCCTCCCGCATGAAGTTTCCTGTTCAGGTGAGCCCGGAGCGGAAGCATTTCACGGCTGAAACGCACGGGCTTTTTTTGCGTCCGAGCACAAAACCAGTTTTTTTCGCCCTTCGGGGGATTCGCTGCGGAACGGAAAAGAGCGTTTTTCGGTTCCGCAGGAATGATTGACACCGTTCAGGATAAGCCATAGAATGAAGGAAAGAATCGTCCATCATGGAATCTTTCAGAAAGTAGGATCTGACCATGAAAAGAGTCATCAGCCTGCTCATGACACTTTGTCTCCTGGCAGCCGGTTCTTCAGCCGGCGCGGAAACCCAGGCGCTTACGGAAGGTGAACATCTGGCGCTGGAAATCCTGACCCAGGCGCTGGAAAAGGACGCAGTCCGACAGATTGCCGCCATCGGCGAGGTCACCGATCTGTATCCGGACATGCCCGCTTCCTCCCCCGCGGATAACGACAGCTTTCCTGAAAAGTTCGACCTGCGGGACCGGGGTGTCGTAACCCCGGTGAAATTTCAGAGCCCCTGGGGCACCTGCTGGACCTTCGGCACCTCGTCGGCCTGTGAAACCAGCCTGCTGAGCATGATGGGCCTGACCACAGAAGGCTACCTGGAGAAATTCGGCGTGGATATGGATATTTCCGAGCGCCATCTGGCCTGGTTTACCGCCACGCCGCTGCCGGAAGTTTCCGATTATCCGGAAGGCGAATATCCCTATGACGCGTCACAGGCCGGGGAAGGTGCCCGCCTGCACGAAGGGCAGCATCCCCTTATGGCGGGCGGGTCCTATCTGCTGTCCGCCTCCAGCCTGGCATCGGGGATTGGTGTCGTCGCTGAAAGCATTGCGCCCTATCAGAGCAATGACGGTGTGGAAGGGCGGGAAGGCGACTGGTCCCTGCCGGAGGAATCCCGTTTCGTCCAGAGTTTTCAGCTGACGAACGCCAACGTGCTGCCCTCCCCGGCCGGAAAGGACACGGACGGAAACTATGTCTACCGCCCGAATGCTACCGCCGCCATCAAGCGGGAACTGATCAGCGGCCGCAGCGTGGCTGCCGCCTATGTGTCGGGCGACGCAAGCGAACAGCCGGTTCCGCCCAAAGAAGCCCGGAGAATCACCTATGAAAATGTGCTGTTCGGCGAAGACCTGAGCGACGAGGAAAAAGAGACCCTGATCGAGGTTCTGCTGGGCGACCTGGACCCGTTGACCCTGCCGGACGAGCAGCTGTGGAAATTCGTCCAGGTTCGCTGCTCGATCTACCTCGTTGAGGAAGGTACCTATTCTTTCTCCGATCTTTCCCATGAGGATCTTGCCCTGCTGGTCACGACCAGCTTCCTCGGTCCTTCTCCGGATGAGATCCGCCGGTATGCCGCCGAGCGGGAGGAAAAACGGGTCCGGTTTTTCTTTGGTGAGGATCCGGTCATCTAGGCCCAGTATTCGAACTATATCGTCCAGCCGGATCATGCCACATGTATCATCGGCTGGGACGATACGTTTCCTGCCTCCTCTTTCCCGGAAAACCACCGGCCTCCTGCGGACGGCGCGTGGCTCTGCAAGAACAGCTACAGCACGGACTGGGGCATGGACGGCTATTTCTACCTGTCCTATTACGACCAGTCCCTCGGCATGCCCCAGACCTTTGAATTTTCAGACGACGGGGATCTGCAGAAGCTGGAAACCTTCGGCATTCTTCAGCACGACTATATGCCCGCCGAAATGATCACCTCGACCCTGTACGACACGCCGGTTTACGCGGCCAGCGTGTTTACCGTCGGTGAGAAACAGACGGTGCTCCGGAGTGTTTCCGCCATGACCGGCAGCCCGGATACCCAGGTCACCATCTCCGTGCACCTGCTGAAGGACGGCGCCACTTCCCCCGCGGACGGAAAGCTGCTGGCGACCGTCACGGACACTTTCCCCTATGCGGGCTACCACCGGATGAATCTCGCGGAAAGCCTGCTGCTGCCGGCAGGAGCCCGTGTCGGAATCACCGTACTGCAGCGCGTACCATCCGGGGAAAAAGTGAAATATGCCCTGGTGAATACCTCCAGCCAGGCAGAAAAGTCGCCGCATACCTATTACCGCTGGTACGTCGGCGTGGTCAATCCCGGAGAGAGCTTTGTCAGCTTTGAGGAGGACCGGTGGGTGGACTGGCGGACGGTCCTCGACCTCGTTTCCGGGGAAGGCAGCCGTGCCTGCATCGCGTACGACAACCTGCCCGTCAAGGGATACGTCTATGCGTTGGATGAGATCATGGCCATTCACGACCTGGACACCCGGATTCCTGCCGCCGGGGGCGAAGCCGCCATATGCCCTGACTGCGGTTATGTGCTCAAAATTCCTGAACCCTGATGCATCAACAGAAAGGTGGAGCGAAACATGAAAAGAATCATCAGCCTGCTGCTTGCCCTGTGCCTTCTGGCGGGATGCGCCATCTCGGGGGCGGAAAGCAGAACCCCGGAAGGAAAGCCCTGGGTTAATTCCAACCTGCTCGAATATCTTGCCGCCGAACGGCCGCTGCCGGAAGACAGCTTCGACATGTATGCCAACTATGACGCCTACAGGGAAGTGCTTGCAAGCGGAAGCACCACTACACTCTCGTCCCTGGAAGAAGCAGAGATCATCTCGCGGGGACAGATTCTCAGCCTGTGCACGAACACGGCGGCAGAATGCACAGAGGACGAGATTCTCAGGATCCTCTATGGGCTTGTTATGGACCTGGAGAAGCGCAACGCAGACGGCCTCGCGCCTCTGATGGCCAAAGTGGACCAGATAAAGGCCGCGAAAACAACCGACGACCTGCTTGCCCTGCAGCAGAAGGAGTATTTCCTGCCCTGTGATACCTTTTTCAGCATCTACGTCCAGGAGGCACAGGACGGTTCCGGCAGGACGGTCCTCATCACCGACCGAAAGACCGTGCTGGAGGACAAGCCGCTCGACCATGAAGCGGAAATCGGTGTCTCCTATAATCTGGAAAAGGATACCGAAACACCGAAGGCCAGGCTTATGCACATGCAGTACAGCGAAGAGGAAGCTGCGGCCCTGGTGGAGCGCATGAAGGAGTACAATGACTATTACCCGAATGAAGCCGTCGAATGGCCCGAGGGAAAGTACCTGACGATTGAACAGGTGAAAGAGAGATCGCCCATCCTGTACGCGCAGCTGATCGGTAACGGGATGGTGAAGGAAGGCCCGGTCTGCCAGGTCGAGCCGGAGCTGATCGAAGCGGTGAACCATTTCTTTACAGATGAAAACCTGGACCTGCTCAAGGCCATCATGATCCTGTCGATCTACCAGTTTTCCATGGATTACCTGGACGAGGAAACCTGGAAGACGGAAGGTTCCTGGGATAATGACTACGAACCGGAGAAAAACATATACTACATCCTCGAGGACATGGCCACGATCGTGGTGGACCAGGCCTATCTGAAGCATTTCTGCCCGGAAGAAAACCAGGAGACGGTTCTTGCGCTGTTCGAGGAAATCAAGGACGCCATGCGGAACCGGATTACACAGAACACCTGGATCGACGAAGAGACGAGAAAGACAGCCCTGGAAAAGCTGGAGCTGATCGTCGTTGCGCCGTTTGCGACGCTGGGCGGCATGTTTGACTGCGAGCCGCTGAAGACGGCGCTGCAGTCCTGTACCACACTTCTGGACGCAGCAGCAGTCTGCCGGTGTTTCAGACAGCGGTGCATGCTGCGCTACATTGGCGAGCCGTACGTCAAGGGCAGCCGCTACATGCCGGACGGGGGCCGGTTGATGAACAGCAACGGCCATTATGATCCGACTGTGAACATGATCTTTATCGGTGCCCCCGCACTGAACATGCCGATGTTCAACAACAAAAGCAAGGCAACGCTGCTGGGGTCGATCGGCCACCATCTCGCCCATGAGCTCTCCCACGCCTTTTCGGTCGGCGCACTGACGGATGCGACCGGTGAGCGCCCGCTCTATACGGAAGAAACCGGAAAGCTGTTCATGGAAAAAGCGAATGCCATGATCGAAAAAATGAACCAGATCGAACCATTTGACGGTGTGAAGCTCAACGGAAGCGGGAAGATTTCCGAGCTCATGCCGGATGTCACCGGCGTCTGCCTGTCCCTCGACATTGCGAAAAAGACCGAAGGCTTTGACTATGCTGAGTTCTTCACCACTTATGCCAGCTTCCTCCGCTCAAGTTCACCGGACCGGGAAAAGCTGCTCCAGGAATGCATCAGTGGGAATCCGCATCCACTGCCTTATATCCGGGTGAACTACGTAGTTGCGCAGTTCGACGAGTTCTATGAAACGTACCCCTCTGTCCGGGAGGGCACACCGATGTACGTCGCCCCCGAAGACCGGATCCTGATCTGGTAAGCAGGAAGAACGGAACAGGAATCGATAAGTGCGCTTTCAAATCAAAGCGGAGGGGCTGCCGCACCAAGAAAAAAGTGCAGCAGCCCCTTTTCACAACCGCACAAGCGACATAACGCCCGGGTTTTCTGTTTCCCGGGTGGAATCCTTCCCCTCCATGTATCCCAGGACCACCGGCGGAGCATCCGTTTCGGTGTGGCTTCCCGCGTATTTACCCGTTTGTATGCCCCGGACAGCTTTGTGTAATCTGTCCTTTCCGCCATCCTCATGAGCCTGCGCACCGAATCATCTTCCGGAATAATGGTCTGCACATCCAACGACAAAACCACTTGCACCGCTGTTTCTTTCTGTATCATTTGTCTGCTGATATTGTTTCATAGCAGTTACACGATACAGCTAAAACGGAGTTGTTCTCACGAACTTCTCCTTTTTTTTGACGCCTTCGTGCAGCAGCTCCCTGTTTTTCATCCCATAGTCAAAAGCTATCAGATCGATAAAAAACAGATATTTGATTATCGGTTTCGGAAGAATATATAATCCGGTTGGACGGTGGCCGGATGATCCGCTTTTACAGCGTATACTCGCTGAAAAAGGATATCCTCAAGCCACAGAACAGGAAAAGGAGGAACATCTCGATGAAAAAGATCCTGTCTCTTGTACTTGTTCTCATGATGGTTCTCAGCATCGGCTCCGCGCTGGCGGAAGGCCGCACGAAGGTTCCCGCCGGTCAGATCGAGGGCGGCCCTGACGTTTACTTCGTGATTTCCGCTGCTTTCTTCAAGGAAAAAACCGATTGGATCGTGATTCAGCAAAAGGGCAACGATTACTACAAGCGCTATGACCAGCCCGTCACCATCACCAAAGAGGATGACGATTTCCTGCTCCCG
>ONVN01000333.1 GCA_900321295.1 uncultured Eubacteriales bacterium | reverse complement strand
GGAAAGCCCAATAATCAAAGGGTTCAGCGGTGGTAAACAGTTGGATATATTGTCTTTGTTGGCAGAGCACATCGTTCACATCGATGGGGGCACAGGTTCGAGTCCAACTGTCACCACTACACACCCGGCAGGCGTTCAAGATCAACATCTGCAGGTTTTTTTGCGTACCCCTTAAGGGTACGCACTTTTCTCTCAGCGGGGTACGCAAAAAGAGTACGCAAATCGTCAAAAAGCTGCGTACCCTTGAAATCAATTCGTTCACATCCACCGTGATGCCTTAGTCAGCTTCACTTCCGGTTATCTGTTCACCGCTCATAATATGCCTTCATGAAATCCACTACCTGATCCTCTGACCCGGTCAGTATAAACCGGGAGAAGCCTTTCTCCGGATTGTACGTGAATTTGATATCGCTCCCGTTTTTGTTAATTAGGTCACAGAAGAAATTGGCTGTTTCCATTGCTTCTGCGTCAGAGACGGGAAGATCCATGATTGTGCAGATGCGGTTCCCTTTTTTGAAGGGATCGGAAAGAAAATCATACACGACGGCGTTGCGCTTGGTTTTGATAGCCTGCTTTACAGCAGGATTGGACATAAACGCGTCCAGTTCTTCATCCGTAAAGCTCCAATTGCCGTCAATCTTTTCACCCTTCAGCAGATCCAGCTTCAGATAGTTTCTGAGCGTTCTTGTGGTCAGTCCCGTGATCATTGCAATGTCATTCAGATTATATGCCATTTTGCCATTCCTCTTTTCATTACAGACTGTGGTCAGGCCTCAACCACAACCTGATTATACTGAAGGATAAAATGGCTTTCAATTTGAAAAACAGCGAGTTTTTCATATCGACCGGAAAAGAAGAACGCACAACATTTGAACCATTGGCTTCCGGGTTTTCGGATCATGCTTTCGTCAAACTGGAAGTCAGTCTGACAAATCAATCCAGGAACACTGCAGATTTATGCCTTCATTGGTGCTGTTTACTGTTTCCTCGTATATACTTCCTCAATGCCGAGTTTCAAATCAATTGTGTAAAGCGTATCGCCTTCAATCCTGTATCCCGACTTGATCGGTGTCTTTACATGTTCTGTGCTCATTTCAAAGGTGCCGTCTCCTTTGTCGGCAAAGGTCATTTTCTCGATAATTGTATCCCGCTGCAAATAACCGGTTCCGTCTGCATTGAAGGTATAATCGGAATGACCCTTTTCCTGGGCAATCCAGGTGCCAATCAAAGGCGATTTGGACTGATCAGATGCTTTTACAGCCCCACCTCTGCAGGATGAAAGGACCATCAGGGCGGCTGTAAGACAAAGAACCAGGATAATGATTCGAACTGGCTTTTTCATGGTGTTTCCTCCTTGTTTCCGGTAATGCACCGGATGTACTGAATCATCATATATCTTTTCGGACATATTGACAAACTGTTCTTTTCTGTCGGATACGATTCCAGTGAAGAGGCTCATCCATCCAAAATGGCCATATTTCCTCTCCATCCCAAGGTATCTGCTGCCCCGAAAAATGCGCTTATGAAGAATGCCGCCTGGCATTCTGCCATGATGCAGGCTTTTCATGTCGGTCCCAAAAATGTCCTCGTTGTGAGGCAGCATTTTGGCTCTTCACGCGAAGTCAGGGAAAAATCCGCATCCGGTCTCCTGGAAGCAGAAGGACCGTGGGAAGCACCGCTTGTTCGCCGGGCCTTTCACGGCACACGCGTGACACCCGCCGCAGACAATACAGGAATCATTTCCGAAGAAAGCGGAACCGAAAAACAGCCTGAAGAGTTGATCCTGCAGGCAGCAAAGATCCAATCTGTTTCAGAACAGAAAAAACCTGTGACAGCAGTGTCACAGGCTGAGCATCCTTGTTATCTGTTATTGAGCCGAAGACTGAGAATTGTTGTTATCCGTAACGGCCTTTTTCTTCGCTTCAAAGATCATACCGAGTTCACACAAACCGACCAGGCTGAAGAAGCTGAGCATAATCCAGGTGAATGTATTTCCTCTGCCGTTGGCGATATCAAAAATATTCCAGCCAATCAGGCCCAGGGTAAACAGAAATGAAAGTACCTTTTCAAGCATTTTAAATATCCTCCATATAAAGCTGCACAGGCAGCGAATCGTATTTTTTCAGTCGTTTTTTCTATCATGCTGCGCAGTCCCTCCCGGGATTGTTCGTTTCGAAAGTGAAGGAGCGCAGCGGCCGAGCCTTCCCGGAACGGGTTCATCGGGGCACTCCGCATCGCGGGATGCCTCAGGATCTATGGGACAGAGGAGAACCGGTCAAACCGGACTGCCTCTTTTCGAATCATCATGGGGTACGTTGTTTCTTCATGATTATCTGGAACCGGGTCTGCACGGGAAGATGCTCTGCATTCTCCCCTGCCGCTTTTCCTGCGGCGCTTTCAGGTTCCGGTATATGATACGTGCCACAAGTCAGCGATGGCAGTGAAGAATGCGGATTTTTTCAGACTTTTTTCTTGCCTCTTTTTTATTCCCCAAAGCAGCTCTCTGCAAAGGATCCTTCTGTCTCATTCCGTGATCGGGAAGATACAAGAAGATGAAATTCCTGCGGAACATTCTCTTCATCGGCAGAATCACCGACTGAAAATCGGTTTGCCCATGCTCGGTTTCCGGAAGCTCCGATGGAAATGAAGAACCCCAAGGAATGTCCATCTATCTGAAATGCTTTCGTGCTTTGACAATTCCTCTCTTTCTCCATGTTCCCGGCGCTCTCTATGCGCCGGATTTTTTGTGAACCGGCCAGAACTGGCAGCCTATCCGGCATCTGCGCCTCTGTCCTCTGTTTCAGCTGCCGATGCTTGCGTGCGGGTTTGTATTCCGGTACAATACAGGCAGAAAAAAAAGAAGGTGTCAAGCATGAGTGAAAGAGGTTTTACCGCCTTTATCAGCTACCGCCACCAGTCGCCGGATATGGACGTCGCCCAGAGGCTGCATACCGCGATCGAGACCTATCGGATTCCTGCCGCCATCCGAAAAAAAACCGGCCGGAAAAAGATGGGCCTCGTCTTCCGTGATGAAGAGGAACTGCCGCTGTCTTCCGATCTGGGAAAGGATATTGAAACTGCGCTGGACAACAGCGACTGGCTCATTGCGGTCTGTTCTCCGAGGTATCTGAAAAGCTGCTGGTGCAT
>ONVN01000260.1 GCA_900321295.1 uncultured Eubacteriales bacterium | reverse complement strand
GTTTTCTTTACCCATGGCAGTGACTGCTTCGCTGTGGCGGATCCTCACGTCTGTCTCCCGGTATTCTCCGTCCAGGAATTCGCAGAATTCATAGGGCGGGTCGGCACACTTCATCTCCGGGTTCAGCCTCAGACATTCCTCCCCAACGGAGGGGATCCACCCCATGATGTCCATGTACTGTGCCAGTACGGTTTCACAGGAGTACACAATCATCTCCGGAATCGTTTTTTCTGTGACCTGATACCTCATCTCTCTGTCCTCCAGCATGTAATGAATGATGGAGAGATGGCTGTCGATCCTGCTCTTCTCTTCGTTCAGCACCCTGGCCTTTTCGATCAGGATCTGCCGGACATCGGCTCCGGCCTGGATTGCCCGGATCTCATCGATGGACAGTCCAAGCTGTCGGTAGGCCTTGACGCGTGCGGCCTCTTCCAGCTGGGCTGTTTCATAAAGGCGGTATCCTGTCCATTCGTCCGTGGATGCCGGAAGCAGGATGCCCTTCTTCTCATAAAACCGAAGGGCCTTCACCGTCAGATGGGACAGTCTGGAGAATTCACCGATCTTCAGCATGCCGTCAGCCTCCTCTCCTCAGCGCATATCATAGAGCCTCCCCCTGGAGGAGAGTCAAGAAACCTGTCCCGGCTTGCTGCTTCAACATTCCAGGATCTGCAAGATCATGAAAACCGGAAGAGGTCATTCCAGCAGTCCATCCGCAATCAGGTTTTCAAGCACCCGGGCTTCCCTTTCAAACATCATCGGATTATAGGGACTGTTCTGTACATTGCAGTTTTTCCTTATCGCAGCAAGGGGTTCTACATACTCCAACCGGTAAGATTCCTGTGCTTCATAATCATCCAGTTGCTGCAACGTTCTTTGGTCCCTTGCTTTACACAGATAATAGAAATTATCCTGTACAAAGCATTCTGTTGCGTCTTTATCGCTCCTCTGAATTCTGTGTACAAATCCATATTCTTTAACCGACTCTGGGATAACCACCAGGCCTGTTTCTTCCATGGTCTCCCGTATCATGGCTTCAACTGGGGTCTCGCCGTTTTCAATTCCACCTCCGGGAAATTTGTAGTAATCATATTTTATGCTGTGGACCATGGCAACCTTACCATCTCTGATCATGATGCTTCTTGCAGAATGACGCGTGAAGGTATGCGTGCAATCAGCATAATCCTTTTTATCCATTTCAAATAGCAATCTCATTTGTTTTGTCCTCATCAATTTCCATTTGTCCAAAGCACTTTCTGGGGACATTTTTTCAGGCACTCCATCCAGAGAATACCCGCCATCCATTGCTGTATTCGATCAGGTTACTGTGAATTCTGTCCATTCGATATGATTGTACTTCATCACATCGTCGGCTTTTTTCATGCCGCATTTTTCGTAAAACGGCACCGCGTTTTCATTGGCGATCAGGTATACGGAGATATCCTTTTCACCTCCGGCCAGCTGATGTGCGGTCTGCATCAGGCGGCTGCCGATGCCCTGGCGTACGTATTCCCTGTCTACTCCCAGGTCGGTGATATAGAGCCAGTAGGCGTAATCTGTCAAACCAAACAGCACGCCCACCAGCAGGCCCTGCTCATTCCTGGCCGTGAGGCTGATGGATACTGTATTCACCAGGCGGGTGATCCGCTCCTCAAAGCGTTCTTTGGGGTACTGGGAACCCAAATCAGTGCGCTTGAGAAAATCGACGTATTCTTCCCTTGTGATCCGTTCTTCACGAATCATGAATGCAGGTCTGTGTTTTTTCAGATACGCTTCAAACTCCGGTGTCCTGCTCCAGTATCGGATTCCCCAGGTATGAAAACTCCATGCATCCATGTATTCGTTGCACTCGTAGTCCACATACCAAATCAGCCCGTCCCGTACCACAAAATTGGTGGGGAAATAATCAATGTTCAGCCCGGCGGTCTTCGCCTTTTCGGCCATATCCTGTACCTGTTCAAGATATGGCGCTGCGGATGCTCCGTTTTTGATCAGTTCAAAGATCGTAGGACCCTCGATGTACTCCTTCACGATCCGCTCAGCCTCCGGATCAATGGCCAGCATCTGCGGAATGCGGATGCCCGCCGCCAGCAGACGCTCATAATCCTTACGTTCTGCTTCGATCTTGTTGCCGAAGGCATAATAATCGCAGGGCTCGTGATGGATCTGCTTGACAACCACCCGCTGCTCCGCAGCCTCTGCAAGGTAAGAATACCCGCCCTTGCCGTGACCCAGCAGCCTGAGAACACGATATGGTTTTCCGCAGACAATCAGCTGTTCATCCATGCTTTTCTCCTGCTTCATTCCTGTTCATCGGAAACCCGGATGAAGGAAACGTTTCCTTTCGCCTGATGCCCTGAAACGGAGATATGGTAGTTTCCTGTTTCCGTGATTTCCAGAATAAACTCAGCATTCTGCTGGCCGTTCCCCTGGTAAATCGGTTCTTTTCCTTCCATACCCACGCTCACATCGACCGATCCTTCGGTATGTGACAGGGAAACCTCCAGACTGTCGCCTTCTGTCAGGTTCAGATCTGCCGTTTCCTCCTTATTCAGAACGCTGTATTTCATCCGGAACCCTAACGTGCCGGATTCCCTGGTTCCGTAAAAAACACTGCCTGTCGCGCAGCCGGCCAGCACGAAAAGCATCGCGGCAAGCATACAAATACCTGCCGCTGCTTTCAGGATGCGCTGCCACCCTGTCTTCCCCTGCATCAATGTCCACGCCTCTTTTCCTTTTTCTTCTGCTGCTTTCTTTCAAAACGGCGCTGTGCTTCCGCCTCCCTCTGCTCCCGGCGGACCTGACGCCTTTCGGTCTTCATTTGCTCACGCTGCAGCTGGAGCGCCTGCTGAGACCTCGTTCCGATCCCGCTGCATTCTGTCTGCTTCCTGGCGTTCCTGATCCGCCGCTTTGGATTGTCGGCCATCTGCCTTGTCTGCGTTTCCACAGCGGGGCTGAAAACCAACTCGTCATCATGCTGCAGGACAAATGCCCACGTGTCATCATCCCTGGGCTCCGCGCCGAAGGTGACTTTGCAGACAGACAGTTTTCCATTGTCGATACGCTCAAAGACGCCGACCCAGAAGGGGTCTTCAAAGAAGACCGTCAGGTTTGCTTTCATGATTCCTTACCGTAATGTCTCCGTATCCAACACTGCGTATACCAGTGTATCCTTCCAGACCGGCACGCCGTTTTCATCCCTGCGGAACCAGATGTTCTGCCTGAAATATGCCTCGCGACGCAGGCCCACCTTTTCCAGCAGCTTCCATGATGGGACATTCCTTGGATCACATTCGGCGTAAACTCTGTGTATTCCTTCCCGGAATGCCTGCGCGATCACCGCGGAAAGAGCCTCGGCGGCATAGCCTTTCCGCCGGTAGTGTTCGTTGACGATAAACCCGACTTCCTTCGCTGCATAATCCCTGTCTCCGCAGAAGATATTGCCGATCACCTTTCCGGATTCCGTCCGCTCCATGGCGTAGAATTCCTCAGAGCCGAGGCGATATTTCAGGTGCTCCCGGCTGTTTTCACAGGTGATCCCCGGATATCCTTCAAACTCATCGTTCTCAAGCTGGGACAGAAACTCAAACAGATCCTTATCATCCGATTCCCGGAATGGTCTGAGAAGCAGCCGTCTGGTTCGTATCTCTTGCATTTTTCTTTTTCCTCTTCCGTGGGGCCTTTTCACGGAAACGTCTCAACAAACACGTCCTGGCACAATCAACTTCCGCTTTTGATTATGATTCTTCACCGCAGTATGCGATGGCATCCGCCTGAAAATGCAAACCGTCAGGGCCCCCGATGTGCGCAAAATTTGTCTGAATGGACTTCCGGGCGGGATACTTCCCGTGAAACCTTTCTTTTATGACTTTTTCCATGACGGGGATATTATACACATCCCTGAACAGACAATCCATCTGAACAACGTTTTCAAGCGTCAGTCCAACCATGGCCAGCCGCTCTTCCATGTTGTCAAAAGCGCCGTTGATCTGTTCTTCGATCGTACCGCCGATATTGCCGACACAATAGCTCAGAAAACAGTAATCCCCTGCTTTGACAATGCCGGAATGATTCCATTCTTCATGGACTTCATACCGTTCTATTTTTCTCATTTTTCTTTCCTCCTGCACGCTGAAATCATGATCGAAATTGCCATCCATGCCAAATCCCGCTCTGCCGGGATCATTGATCTTTGTCACCGCTGGTTTCCATGTTTTCCTCCCGATTGCCCGCAAGTGCTGCGCACCGGTACAGGACGTACAGCCCCGCGCTCAGCAGGACAGACCCCACAATATCCGTGAGCCAATGGACTCCGGAAATCAGCCTGCCAATGACCATGAACGCGGAAAACAGAAGGACAAACGCGGCGGTCATCTTTCGGACGCTCTGACTTTTCGCTCGCCTGTTCACCTGGAACAGCAGCGTCGGCATCACGCTGAGCACCAGCAGGGTGGTGGAGGAGGGATAGGAGGCTTCCATCGCCCCGTTGATCAGGACAGGGCGGTAATTGATGGGGAGCATCTCAAAGAGCAGGTAGCCCAGAATGACCAGGATGTAATACCCTCCCAGCAGCAGAATATCCCCGTCCACTTTGGCGATGCTTTTCCTGCGGATCCACTGCGTAAGTCCCAGCAAACCGAAACCAATGCAGACCGCAATGGGTACCAGTCCCAGCCAGTCCGTGACGGTGTAGATGCCCATGTGCACGCCCGTCCGACGATGAAACCAGGTGTTGACAGCGGCAAAGCCCACGTTCGTCCCGTTAACACCTACCGGCTGCACATCCGCCGTCTGAATAAGAATCGTCCACAGAATAAACGTCAGGATCAGGGCTGCCCCTGACAGGATGCCTCTCTTGCCTGGCTGTTTCATTGTATTTCCTCCGAGATCATCATCATGCGCCGGATTTACGTCAGCATCTTCATCATACCGGGGCCATCCCAGTCGCACGGTCTTTCTTCAAAACCCATCCGCTTGTAAAACGCAACGGCCTCTTTTGTACTGATCAGTTCCAGACGGACTGCCCAGCCGGGGACGATGGCATCGCGTAGTTACTTTTCCAGGGCACAGAGCAGCGCCGTTCCGATCCCTTCGCCATGATGGGACGGAAGTACCGCAAAATCCTTGATGTAGAAGGACATTCCGCCGTCTCCAATCAGCCGCACCATGCCCACAGGCTTTCCGTCATCAAACGCCGCGAAGGTCGCCAGGCTGTTTTGAAGCGCAGTCCGAACCTGCGCCTCACAGGGCGGCTCCCAGCCAACCAAAGCATACAGCTCCAGGAAGATTTCCGCATGCTGAAGATTGGTTTTGATTTCCAGCATTCTTGTTTTCCCTTTCAGTCGAACAGCTGCCCCGGCAGCTTCAGCTTTTCCTTGGGTGGAAACTGCCTGTCAAAGGCATCCACATCCGCGTCATCCACATAATAGCCTTTGGGCGTCTGATACACGCCGGTGATACCGTCCAGATAGCCCGGGATCAGCTCCCTGCACAGGAAAAAGGAATCATCCGCACCTTCCGGAAGATCGTGATAGCGCATGCCGAATTTCCGGGCATAGTCAAAACCGCAGTGGCTGTAGAATTTGATGTTTCCCTCAAACAGCACCGCGCCGAAGCCCATAGCCGTGGCTTTTTCCAGGCAGTAATCCAGCAGCTTCTTTCCATAGCCCTGCCGCTTCAGCTCCGGCGTGATGCCGATGGGGCCCATGGTCAGCACGGGAAT
>ONVN01000262.1 GCA_900321295.1 uncultured Eubacteriales bacterium | reverse complement strand
TTTAATGAAACGTGTTTTTCTTACTGTTTTGGATGCCGTTGGATGTGGAGAACTTCCTGATGCTGCTGACTATGGAGATTCAGGTTCCAATACATGGGGACACGTTGTCGATGCCGTGCATCCCCATCTCCCCAATTTTGCCAAGCTGGGTCTTGGACAGATTTCCTCTACACATTATCCACCGGACATGTCGGCAATTGGGGGCTATGGAAAATGTGCAGAAGTCAGCGCAGGCAAAGATACGACAACTGGACATTGGGAGATTGCCGGACTGCATCTCGACAAAGCATTTCCTACTTTTCCGGAAGGATTCCCGGAAGATTTTCTTAACGCTTATGAAAAGGCAATAGGGTACAAGGTCATAGGAAACAAGCCAGCATCCGGTACGGCTATCCTTGATGAACTTGGCGAGGAATCATGGAAAAACAAGACACCGATTGTCTATACATCTGCTGACTCTGTCTTTCAAATTGCATGCCATGAAGATGTTTTTCCAAGAGAAACACTGTACCATTTCTGCACCGTTGCCCGTGAAATGCTTCAGGGAGAACTCGGTGTGGGGAGAGTTATTGCACGTCCGTATATTGGTGAGAAAGGGCATTTTGTCAGAACAAGCGGCAGAAGAGACTTTTCACTTCCTCCGATTGGACCAACACTTCTTGATAAAGTGGCAGACAGCGGAATGGAAAGCCTTGGCGTTGGAAAAATCGAAGATATTTTTGATCATCGCGGCCTCACGGGAAGTAACCATGCTGCTGGAAATACAGCCTGCATCGAAGCCTGGAAAGCATACATGGATCAGCATTTTGATGGTCTGTGCTTTACCAATCTTGTCGATACTGATATGCTGTGGGGACATCGGCGTGACCCTGTCGGCTTTGCCAATGCACTCATACAAATCGATAACGCTATTCCTGAAATTCAGGAGAAAATGGGTGAGCAGGACCTTCTCATATTTACTGCGGACCATGGATGTGATCCTACTTTCAAAGGGACTGACCATACACGGGAATATATTCCTGTACTGTGCTGGCATAAAGGAATGAAGAAGGCTGTTGATCTGGGTGTTCGCAGGACGTATGCAGATATCGCTGCGACCTGCAGTGAATGGCTTGGGCTTCCGGATCGTTTTGAAGCGGAATCTTTCTATGATGCGATTCGGTAATTCTCACAATGCAGAGAATCGGTGCAATGACCAGAAAAAGAAACGGGGAAAGATATGGGCGAACAGATATCATCCTGGAATGATAAAACCCGCATGGCAGCGGAGGAGGTAGAAACCTGTTCTTTTCTGCACGTTCATGAGGACAAAATCGAGCAGGTGCAATCGCTGATGCCGGATGAAGACACATTAAATGGGTTGTCCGACCTTTTTCGAGTATTTGGGGACGGTACCAGAATCCGTATCTTATATGTGCTCTTTGAAGAGGAAGTGTGTGTATGTGATATAGCTGCATTGCTGGGAATGACGCAATCAGCGGTCAGCCATCAGCTCAGGATTCTAAAAAATGCGCATCTAATTCGAAGCCGCAGGGCAGGAAAAACTGTATACTATTCCCTTGCTGATGAGCATGTTCGTACTCTTTTAAGTCAAGGCACTGAACATATTCATGAAGATGATTAAAAAAGCATACAGTACACAAAAAGCAAAACACCTGTCAGGATTCTGGCAGGTGTTTTGCTGAAGAGAAGGCTTATGAAGAATGGTCAAATTGATGCATGCATTCTTCGCTGCGAAATGTTTTTTCAAATCTTGAAATCGCGGACCTTTTGGGATTATGAACCGGACTCAGGCTGTTCGCTCTCTTCAGGTGTTGGTGTTGAGACTGGAGTTGGCGGTGTATCTGTGGGTGTCGGAGAGGGAATTTCAGTTGGGGTGGCGGTAGGAACCTGCGTGGGATCAGGTTCAGTTGGTTCGGTAGGTTCGGAAGTCGGAGTCTGGGCAGGTTCAGAAGGTGAGGTTTGCTCAGGTTCGTCCGTAGGATCTGCGAAAGCTGTCTGTGTGGGGTCCGGCATCGGAGGTGTCGTGGGATCGACAGGTGAAGTTTGTGTAGGATCCGGCAATGGCTGCTCGGTTGGCGTGACAGCGGGGTCCTGTGTAGGATTTGTGTCTGGTGTATTTTCCGGGGTATTTGTTGGAGCAACAGTATATATTGGTTCCGCTGTGGGCACGGGTGTAGGAGCCTGAGAAGGTGTAACAATCGGAGATGCAGATGGTGTAATAAAGATCACGGATGGTGTCGTAGGAACAGGTGTTAATGTCGGAACAGGTGTGGGCGTTGGACTTTCCAGGGGATTCATAAGTGTATAAAGTGCAAAAAGCGTTGTTGCAGTCGCCAGGGTTCCGTCCACTTGAACGGATGCATATTTTTGGAAAGCAGCGACTGCTGCAACCGTTTTGTCACCGTAAATACCATCAGCTTTATCAGGTCCATAGCCCAGAATCATGAGCATATTCTGCATTAATTCAACAGATTTTCCCATGTCCCCTTTTTTCAGAGGACGATAAAGATCAAAGAGCGGTGCTGATTTTGCCATAAGACGTGAATAGCATTTTGCCGTACAGTATTTTCTGTTCGTATAACCAATGGCATCCTGAAAGAGGTTTAGTGCAAACAAGGTCTGCTTTCCAAAGGCGCCATCAACTTTTCCAACAGGATATCCAAGTTTGAGGAGACGCTGCTGCATTTTACGCACATGGCTGCCGCGTGCCCCGAAGTAAATCGTTTCATCGAAGTCAGGGGCTTGCGTAGGCACAGGACGATATGTAGGGCGTGGGGTTGGTGCAAGCGTAATATGGGCCGTTGGTGCAGTTGTTGCTGTATTTTGTGGAGTGGAGACAATGACCATGGGCAATGTCATATTGATTGTTGCCTTATAGGACCTGGATAATACAGGATATAGATTCTCATCATTGGTGTAAGTTAAAACCTGCCCGGAGGCATACACTGCGTTGGCGATATCAGGAGTAGTTTCTGACGGAAGTATATATTGAACTTCACCAGTTGCAATCGAAATAAGCTGAATAGAATAGTCGGATCCAAGAATGCAAACTGCATCCTTGGATGCATTCATGGAAATGGGCTTCATTGTTTTCAAACCATCAATATGGCTGGAATATGTGGCGGCTACCTGAGCGTTCAGCGGTTCTGTTCGAAGTATGATATCGGAATTGATTCCATCCTGATGGATATAAAATAAAGTATCATGGTTAGCACATGCGGCAAGGCATGACTCAGATAATGTCATTTTCTTCCCGTTGATTGTACATGTCAGAATACCATTGGACAATTCATAATCGGGCTGAGTTCTCCAATGAGCAATTGTCTCGGGTGCCGCATTTGCGGATACCATTGAGGAACTGCTTCCATCGAGTCTGACCGCATAAATCTTATTGTCTGCTGTCAGACAGTACAGATGATCCTGGTCCATCCCTAACAGATCGCGCATAGGGACCTGGAGTCTTCGCAATGTTCCATCAGGGGTTTCCAGATACATATAGTTGTTTTCACCAATATACGTGGTTGCAGAACCATTGGTCAGCAATGGGGATGCGCAGGCACCGACGCACAGTGAAATCGTCAGCAGAACACTAAGAATCATGAAGCACAGTCTCATATATATCCCCCTTGATCGAAAAGCAGTGGTATATGCTTTTTTCTTTAATCTAACGTTGGAAGAAGATGTTTTCATCCTTCA
>ONVN01000230.1 GCA_900321295.1 uncultured Eubacteriales bacterium | reverse complement strand
TGTGCCGTGAAAGGCTCGGCGAACAAGTAGTGCTTTCCGCCGTCCTTCTACTTCTAGCAGATTGGAGGAGAGGCTTTCCCTAACTTTACTTTCCGTGAAGAGCCGATTTTTCGCTCTTTACATACATAGGACCATCTGCTGCAGGACACCCACAGTTCCCACCATCAATATGCTGCGGATCGGAACGGTAAGGGAAAGCAAAAGAAACAGGAAAAAAACGATTGAAACAGCAAAAAAAGGCAACATGGATATTGCTATACCAGCGTTGTGGCGAATATAATGTAACAATCGATTGGCCAAGACGGTTATGACATCGCATTACGAAAAGACGCAAACGAATCGCAAAAAAGTTTGTCTGTTTCGGATACTTTATCCATCGCTGCTGTGATCGTCTTTGCCAGAGTTGATTCTCTGTGAAAGAAGGAATGAAGAACATGGCCACGGAAGAAAACGACAAGAAAACCGAACAGGAAGATCCCACGCCCCTCACCGACGAGGAATTTGATGAGCTGAAGAAGAAGGAAAAACGCACGGGCGGGATTATCTCGACGATCATTGATTTCTTCACGGGTTTTTTCCAGTAATGCGAAGTTCCTTCTGCCTTTCCTATGATGATCGACCGTCTGTATGTCCCAGCCCTTTGAGTTTGCGCAATTCAAGGAAAGGTGCGGGCTACGGCCAGACCATGATGAGAAGCAATACAGTCTCCTGAATGGACTTGGCTCTTTGCCTTATTCCAGGAACTTAGTGATGTTTGAACTGGAAAATGGGAAACAGGCAGAGCCGGCGTGAAGGATTCGGTGCACGGCAGGCCCGCCGAAGGGGCCGGGGGTGCTTCTTTTCCATGGCACCAGATTTCCAAGAATTGAACACAAAGAAGGATACCCCGGCATAATAGACCATCTGCGATGCGCTGAGAGGCGGTATCCCAAGCTACTCAACATCAAGATACTTACAGGGTATACTTTATTTTGTTCCTTGTTTTTCAACATGTTTTATGCCGCATTCAGATCTGCAAATTCTTTGGCAGACCGACAATCATGGAGGAAGAAGACGGTTGCTGCTATCGCTGTCCCGATGGCTGTAATACAGCTGCTTGCTGCCTGTGGCAAAAGCGAACACCATCAAAGCTTTGAAGGCAGATGGAAGCGGAAGGAACCGTCCATCTACCGTGAAGAAAACCTGACCAGCATTGCGGATGCTGTGCAGAACCACATGAACGGATGCTTTGTGATCAATGGTGACAGGATCTGCCTGGCCCATGATCTCGCATACAACATGCTCGACAGGGATATCTGCACTTTCGAAGTGAAAGATGACAAGAGGATCGTCCACGATCTTGGCGCGAAAGAATTCATGACCATCGGCGGCTTCGAAGCAGACTTCCGGCTGGAAGGCAACAAAATGACCCTCAACCAGAGCAACACGGCCCTTATGCTGGAAAAACAGTGAAAAATGCCTCGGGAGAAAGGAAGACCGTAACATGAAAAGAAGCATTAGTCTGCTCGTTACCCTGTGCTTCCTCACTGCCTGCGCGCTGGCCGGCGCGGAGGATCAGTCCTCGATGGGAAAGCCCTATACCAATCCCAATCTGTACAGCACCTTCACCGAGCGACCCGGCCCGGAGGAAAATTACTTCATTTACGCAAACTTTGATTCCCTGGTGAGGGCAGTCGCCGACATCCATGACTGGCATAACGATGACAGGGGCCGCGGATATTACTATCTTGCAGAGCAGGCTCTGGAAATCTGCCGGAATCCGGAATATACGGATACGGAATCGCAGATTGTCCAGATCGTGTACAACCTGGCTGTGGATAAGGAAAAACGCGACCTGGATATGTCTGCAGCACTGATGAACAAGCTGAACCGGGTGAAGGCAGCCAAAACAACTGAGGAATTGACCGCACTGCTGCAGGAAGAAGGTTTTATGACCGGTATGCCGTTTTTCAACGGCATAACTCAGACATCCGGCCAAAATGCGTATTTGTACGTCGTGAATGTCTCCAGATATCCTGTGCTGGCATATCTTCCAACAGTGGCTGAAGGCGCTGAACCGGAACTGGACAAGGAAGGGACCTGTGAAAAGCTGGTCCGCATGCAGTATGGTGAGGAGGAAGCCAGGCATCTGGTTGAAGAAATCGCCCGGTACGACCTCGATTACCCTGATGCTGTGCTGGAATGGACAGAAAAGCCGCTGGTATCGCTGCAGGAGATCCGGGAAAACTGCCTGCCACTGTATGCGATGCTGACCGGTGTCGGACTGATCAAGGAAGGGTCCGAAACGCAATCGATCTATGAAATCCAGTCGTATGACATCGCAGCGTTTGAGGCACTGTACACGGATGAAAACATTGAGACCCTGAAGGCAATCATTGCACTGCGCCTGTACGACGATGCCGAACCATACCTGAATCAGGATACGCTCTTTAATACGTACAGTGATCATGACGGCATTCAACTGTTTTTGCTGATCCATAATGTAGCCAATATCCCGATGAATCAGGCTTACATAACGCACTACTGCCCGGAAGAAAAATGGGAGATGGCAGCAAACCTGTTCGAGAAAACGCGGGAAGCCATGCGTGCCAGGATTCTGGGGAATACCTGGATGAGCGAAGAATCCAAACAGAAAGCCATGGAAAAACTGAACGATCTGCACCTTTCATCGATCGTTCCTCCGGACGGCAGCTTTGACTGCGAACCACTCCTGACTGCGCTTCGTGATTGTGACAATCTGCTGGATGCCGCTGCCCTGGGAAAGCGGTTTAACAATCGGTGCATGATCCGTTATGCAGGGGAGAAGCTTGAGAGAAGCAATCCCTACACGGCCGGTATCGGTGTGTTGGTGGTGGGCGGGCAGTATCTGCCGGTATACAACACGTTCTGCATCGGCGCACCTGCGCTGAGTGGATCCTTCTGTGATTCCACTTCGCGCGAAACAATACTTGGCACACTTGGTATGCATATCGGCCATGAGCTCAGCCATGGTTATGATGCCTTAGGAGCCATGCGGGATCTTGCAGGCACAGGCACCCTGTTTACGGACGAGGACCTGGTGACTTTCAAGGAAAAGACGGCATCTATTGCCGCACATCTGGACAAGATCGAAACCGGCGGCGGCTACCATGTGATGGGTGACCAGGTCGTTTACGAAGCCATGGCAGATATGACGGGCATGTGTCTGATGCTGGACCTGGCGAAGCAGGAAGAAAACTTTGACTATGACGCGTTCTTCCGGGCATATGCCGGTTTCAGCTTCTCATATGATCAAGGAAACGTCTACAAGCCCAATGAATCCGGCCGTGTGGATCCTCATCCTCCGTATTATGTGCGGCTCAATTATTCGGTAAGCCAGTTTGAGGAATTCTACAGGACCTATCCCTCCGTAACGGAAGATACGCCGATGTATATTGCTCCGGAAGATCGGATTCTGGCCTGGTAAGTATGTAAAGCAATGCGCAGGGATTCCCCGGCAGATTTTCTGCCGGGGAATTGCTGATTGAGGATTCTCGAATCCGGTGATGACAGCATGAGCAAACCTGGGAAAAGACGGTATGCTCATAAACGGTCAAGGGCATCCGGAACCCGGAGCACATCTCCTGATGCTGCATCATTCCTGCAGCGTCATTTGCCAGCGGAAGCATCCAAAGTCTGAACGGATCTTGATCCGTGGGATCTGCACATGAAGAAATGCGTCATATAGGACGAATCATAGGAAGAACCCGCAGGAACCGTAGGATGATGGTGAGAGGGAAGAAAAAGGGCACTGGAAAAGTCATTTCGTATTTCGGAACGGACTTTTTCAGTGCCCTTTATAAAATGGATATCAGGGTGGGTAATTGATTTGTATATCGGCAATGCAGCAAAAGGCATAATGAGTTGTTACCCAGGCAGGCTTTTCATCGCTTATCTGCTGCAAAAAAGGGATGATCCCCCATGGAATTACTGAACCATGCGGATGAAACGCTTCGCGCAGGCATCAGGGTCTGCATGCAGCTGGTGTCTGCTGTTCAGAGCGGAAGGAATTCTTTGATGGAGAGAGAACTACCAAAGGGATGCCAATAAGCGGATGAACGTGAATAATATGCCTGAAAGCTCTGCCGGGAAGAATACAGCAAAGTCATCCCGGAACAAAGGGGAGGCATTACCTGTAAAGAATATTGGATTGAGATCGCTGTGAGGAGAAGGAAATGAATCTTTTACACTTGAAATACGTCATCAGCATTGCGGAGAAAGGCTCCATCAACAAGGCTGCGGAGGAGCTGCACGTAGCGCAGCCCAATTTGAGCCGGGTCGTCAAGGAAATGGAGGCCAATTTGGGAATTCAATTCTTTCGTCGTTCCTCCAAAGGCATGATGATGACACCGGACGGCGAGCTGTTTGTCAATCAGGCCCGGAAAATTCTGGAGCAGATCGACGAAATGGAAAGCCTTTATAAAGAGAAAAAAGCCGGCAAACAGCGTTTTTCCATTTCTGTGCCCCGGGCGAGTTATATCTCGGATGCTTTTGCTGCCTTTTCCCGAACGCTGGGGAAGGAGAAGGTGGAGATCTTTTATCAGGAAACAAATGCCCTGCAGGCGGTGAAAAACATTCTGGAGGTTGGATACAATCTGGGCATCATCCGTTATGCGGCAGGATATGACAAATATTTCAAGCAAATGATGGCGGAGAAAGGGCTGGAAGGTGAGCTTGTCGCGGAGTTCAAATATGTGTTGGTGATGCGGGAAGACTGTGCTTTGGCAGAGATGGAAACCATCTGCTTTTCGGATCTGCAGCAATATATACAGATTGCCCATGCCGATCCCTATGTGCCTTCCTTGCCGCTTTCCACTGTAAGAAACGAGGAACTGCCGCAAACACCGCGGCGTATCTTCGTCTTTGAGCGTGGAAGCCAATTTGATTTGCTGACGGAAAACCCGGAAACCTTTATGTGGGTGTCACCGCTGCCCGAGCAGCTCTTACGGCAGCTGCATCTGGTGCAGCGGGAATGCATGGAAAACCAGCGGGTGTACAGGGATATGCTGATCCATCGACAGGATTATCTGCTAACCGAGATGGATAAGCGGTTTATCACGGAACTGACTCAGTCCAAGCGGGCCTGCATCACAAGAAAAAGATAAAGGAGCATATTCTTTTGTTTTGGCTTTACTGTCGGATCTGGCAGTAAAGCTTCTTTTTTATTCCATGTATCGAATGTGCCTTATCGATTTAGATATACCGATTATACGGTTTTGGTAATTCGCAAAGGACGGACAATTCGATATAACATGTATCGAAAGGAGGATGGACCATTGCAGAGTATGCTTTCCAAAGCGACACTGGGTCGACTGCCCATGTATCTGCAGTTTATCCGCAGGATGGATGCAGAAAAGGTCTCGGCCACGCAAATTGCAAAAGGTCTGGGCCTGGGGGAGGTTCAGGTGCGCAAGGACCTGGCAAGCGTGTGTACAGCAGGGCTGCCTAAGGTTGGCTATCCGGTATCAACTCTTCGCCAGGATATGGAAAAGGCTTTGGGGGTGGACGTGCCGGTCTCTACGGTGATCGTAGGTGCAGGCAAGCTGGGCTCGGCTCTGATGGATTATGACGGGTTTATGGATTACGGCATGGAAATCGTCGCCGCCTTTGACCGCATTGCATCCGCTTGCACGCTCCATGGACATGTGCCCGTGTACCCAGCAGATCAGCTTGCTGCATTTTGCTCTTTGCATCATATACAGACGGGCATCCTGACAGTTCCGGCATCAGCGGCGCAGGCGGCAGCTGATGAAATGACGGCAGCCGGCCTGACAGCAATCCTCAATTTTGCGCCATATCCCATCAAGGTGCCGTCCCATGTGACGGTGCATCCAGTAAATATAGCTTTATCTCTGGCCTATCTCCATCTGGCAGCCAGTGAGACAGGAAACCAGGAAGAGGAGGAATAAAATGGAAACCAAAGCATTTGACATGGTGGACAGCGTGGAAACGCTGGAGGAGGCCATTGCACGGGTGCGTGCCGCGCAGCGAATCTTTGCCACCTTTACCCAGGAACAGGTGGATAATATATTCCTGGCAGCAGCTACGGCGGCCAATCAGGCCCGTATTCCCCTGGCCAAAATGGCCGTGGAGGAGACTGGTATGGGCGTGGTGGAGGACAAGGTTATCAAGAATCATTATGCCAGTGAATACATCTACAACGCCTATCGAGATACCAAAACCTGCGGTGTGATCGAAGAGGATAAGGCCTATGGCATGAAGAAAATTGCCGAGCCGATCGGTGTGGTGGCTGCGGTAATCCCCACCACCAATCCCACGTCCACCGCCATCTTTAAGGCCCTGATCTGCCTGAAAACCCGCAACGGCATCATTTTCAGCCCGCATCCCAGGGCCAAGAAATCCACCATCGCTGCCGCTAAGGTAGTCCTGGATGCAGCGGTGAAGGCTGGTGCCCCGGAGGGCATCATAAACTGGATCGATGTACCTTCCCTGGACATGACCAATACCCTGATGCGTGAAGCGGATATCATCCTGGCAACCGGCGGTCCAGGCATGGTGAAGGCTGCTTATTCCAGCGGTAAACCCGCCCTGGGCGTTGGCGCTGGCAATGTGCCTGCCGTCATCGACGACAGCGCAAACCTGATTCTGGCAGTCAATTCCATTATTCATTCCAAAACCTTTGATAACGGCATGATCTGTGCCTCCGAACAGAGTGTGATCGTGCTGGACAGCATCTACGAGGAAGTCAGGACCGAATTTGCCAATCGCGGCTGCTGGTTCCTGAAAGGGGAGGAACTGGATAAGGTACGCCATACCATTCTGATCAACGGAGCGCTGAATGCCAGAATCGTTGGTCAGAGTGCCTGCAAGATCGCTTCTTTGGCAGGTGTTACCGTTCCGGAAGGAACCAAGGTGCTCATTGGCGAAGTGAACTCTGTGGAACTCAGTGAAGAATTTGCCCATGAAAAGCTGAGCCCTGTTCTGGCTATGTACCGTGCCAAGGATCTGGAGGATGCCTTCAGCAAGGCAGACCGGCTGATTGCGGACGGCGGATACGGCCACACTGCCTCTCTGTATGCCGATACGCAGAAAAAGCCGGAAGTGCTTTCTGCCTTTGCGGCGCGGATGAAGACCTGCCGCATCGTGGTGAATACACCTTCTTCTCAGGGCGGTATCGGCGACCTTTACAACTTCAAAATGGCTCCGTCCCTCACCCTGGGATGCGGCAGCTGGGGCGGGAACTCCGTGTCTGAAAACGTGGGCGTCAAGCACCTGCTGAATATCAAAACCGTGGCCGAGAGGAGAGAGAACATGCTGTGGTTCCGCGCACCGGAAAAGGTGTACATCAAGAAGGGCTGCCTGCCGGTGGCGCTGGATGAGCTGAAACACGTGATGGGTAAAAAGAAAGCCTTTATCGTCACCGACAATTTCCTCTATCACAACGGCAACACCCAGCCGATTACCGAAAAACTGGATGAACTGGGTATTCAGCATGCCACCTTCTTTGATGTGGCCCCTGATCCCACCCTGGCCTGTGCCAAGGCTGGTGCGGAGCAGATGCGTCTCTTCCAGCCGGATGTCATCATTGCCTTGGGCGGTGGCAGTGCCATGGACGCGGGCAAGATCATGTGGGTGCTTTACGAACATCCTGAAGTGGATTTTCAGGATATGGCCATGCGCTTTATGGATATCCGCAAGCGTGTATATACCTTTCCGAAGATGGGAGAGAAGGCCTATTTCGTCGCCATTCCTACTTCCGCCGGCACAGGCAGTGAGGTAACACCCTTCGCGGTCATCACGGATGAACAGAGCGGTGTCAAATATCCCCTGGCCGATTACGCGCTGCTGCCCAACATGGCAATTATCGATACCGATTTTCATATGACTGCTCCCAAGGGGCTGACTGCCGCCAGCGGTATCGATGCCGTGACTCACGCCCTGGAAGCTTATGCCTCCATGATGGCCACAGATTATACCGATGGCCTGGCCATTAAGGCACTGCAAACCATTTTTGAATATTTGCCCCGTGCGTATGACAACGGACTGACCGATGTGACCGCAAGGGAAAAAATGGCCAACGCTGCCACCATGGCTGGCATGGCCTTCGCCAACGCGTTCCTGGGCGTGTGCCACTCCATGGCCCATAAGCTCGGCGCTTTCCACCATATTGCCCATGGTGTAGCCAATGCCCTGATGATCGAAGAGGTACTGCGATTCAACGCCGCCGAGGCACCTTCCAAGATGGGAACCTTCCCGCAGTACGATCATCCGCACACGCTGCGCCGTTACGCTGAGGTGGCTGAAGCGCTGGGGGTGAAGGGAGACAGCGACTGGGATAAGTTGGAAGGATTGATCAAGCTGATCAATGATCTGAAAGCCTATGTGGGCATTAAGCCCACCATTCGGGATTATGTGCCGGATGAACAGGACTTCCTGAACCGGCTGGACGACATGGTGGAGCAGGCCTTCGATGACCAGTGCACCGGCGCAAATCCGCGCTATCCGCTCATGAGCGAAATCAAGCAGATGTACCTGAATGCCTATTACGGCGAAAAACATTTTACCGAAACACGCAAGCCCACAGTGGACGACCTTGGGGCTGTGCAGGACGATGCTGTGAAGAAGGCCTACCGGACCAGCCGGAAAAAGTGAGAAGGAGGAGAAAAACATGAATCTGGATCGCGTAATTGCCGTACGCAACGCCAAGACCATTTACCGGGATGGGGACCAGTGCGTCAAAGTGTTCAATGAAAACTATTCCAAGGCAGATATCCTCAATGAAGCGCTGAATCAGGCCCGTATCGAGGAGACCGGGCTGCATATTCCCAGGATCCTGGGTGTTACCATGCTTGAGGGCAAATGGGCCATCCTCTCTGAATTCATCCAGGGAAAAACG